>JAZGAR010000052.1:0-2040 GCA_036475875.1 Thermoplasmata archaeon | reverse complement strand
AGGATAAATGCTAGAATCCCGTTAATAAGGCCACTGGCAGGATAGTAATAAAGCAACATTCAAGCTACGGACAAGGCCCAACAGCTACTGCAACATTGGCTTGGTCACCAAAGGATCTAAAGATTTGGATGTTCCTAGCTCCTGCCCCCAACAGGAGATTAGACAGGTCATCCTTGGAGAAAAACTGATAGCATCCCTCCGATTCCTTGTGTTTGATCATTCCAGCATTGTTAAGGACTATGCGAGCCTGTTCCAATTCTTCTGCGGTTCGACTCACCTCAATAAAGTTCCGATAGATTTGGGAAAGATCGGCAAACGGCTTTAAGCTCGTCACCACTAGTTTCCCCCCAACCTTAAGTGTGCGAAGAAGCTCTTTCAGGACACACAGAGGGTCATCGAGATAGGACAGGACAAAATTACAACAGATTTTATCAAAACAATGCTCCTTAAATGGAAGACCATGATTCAGGTCTGAAATGTAGTAAGAATAATTTAGGAAGTTTGGGCTGCTCGGCAGCAATCCCATCCTCCCTTTGAATTCCTTCTGTATCTCCGTGTGAGTAGATTTCGCTTTTTGGATTGCCTCGTCTACGAAGTCCACCCCTACGTATCGAGCAGAAGGTCTCCGGAGCGAAACCGCCTTGCCTTGCATTAAATGGTAAAGCTGACGGACAAGAACAAACGTACCAAAATGACCGATCCCACAGCCTGCATCCAGGATCTTTTCTCCCTTCCTGGAGTCACCCAAGAGACGATTTAAAAACTCCAATAAATTCCAATAATCCTGAAGGTTGACAATGTAACTGTATTTCTCCAGGTACATCTTCCAGAACTTTTTTTCTTCTTCGCGATTTAGCCTTTTAGCAGACCTCAGCCTTTCCTTCTCCTCACGCAACCGCATAATAAGGTGCTGAGATTCAGGGACCCGGACGGTGCCCCATCCAGGTTCTAATCCACCCAGGTATTTTTCCGTAGAGGCAACGACCCTCTGGCATGCATAATCTGCTGATGTGGGGTTTTCGTAAAGCTCATGCATGGCATTAGGGAGCACGAGGAACTCCTTCTGCTGCGTCGGAATACGATCGAAAACCATCCGAACTTCATCAGGTGATACCCATGGGTCTTTATCCGCCACCAAAAAAACGGTTGGGATGGATAATTTCGCCGCATCCTGTAATGACGTGTGCAACGTATGGAAATTCCCATCGATCGCATCTTTTAAGAAATGATCGGCATTAACTTGAAAGCCCAAGATATCCCTTAAACCAAGTGAGACACCGCTCAGCGCTTCTTTAACCCCATCTTCACGATAGATGGCCTGCAGGGTACCTTGCAGGTTAACAACACCGAGAATACTGATTAAAAGTTCAATCCGCTTGTCCTCTGCAGCCTCTTTTAAAGCAACCCTTACACCCAAACTCGAACTCACCAGCGTAAGAAGGGACGCCCCAAATTTATTCTCGACAAAATCAACAGCTGAACGGAGATCTTCCTTCATCTGACTTAGAGAAGTAAGAAGCATAGGTCCTTCGCTCTCGCCAACGTGATTGGTATTGTCATATCTGATCACTTGGAATCCGTTGATGGCTAGATAATAGGCCAGGATCAGGTTGCTGCTCTTTGTTTTGCCATAGGGCGGGACAATGATGACCATTCCTTTTGAAGGTGACGAGTTGTTAATACGATCATAATAGCTTGCTATCCGCTTGCCTGATCGGTTTAAAAAAGTTAATGGCTCACTTATGATAGGGATTCCCGTTACCGGGCTCCGCAATAATTCCCTGAGGTTGTTTTGAGCAAAAAGACCGTTCACTGTTGTTTACCAAATGCTTTCTCGGGATGGCTATGGGTGACCGAGATTGGAAAAAGTGAGTGTGATTTACGTCCAATCCGATATTTTCTTTTTGATATTCGAATTTTTCATCAGCCAAGCCTCGATCATCTTTCTTTTAAACCGCCATTGATTGCCCACCTTAAAAGCTGGTAATTCCCTCTGGGCTACCAAACGGTAGACGGTAAATTTGTCTATTTTTAGATATC
>JAZGAR010000051.1:0-5825 GCA_036475875.1 Thermoplasmata archaeon | reverse complement strand
TAATATCCCGATGCTCGAACCATCCTCGCCAGGAGAGGCTAAGGACATGGTGAAGCTCGCCTTCGAAACCTCTTTAGAATTGGAATTACCCATACTCTTGAGAACGACCACGAGGGTGAGCCATGCTAGGGCGCCCATAACCTTAGGAAAAATAAAACAAGGCAAAGGAAAATCTATTTTTGAAAAGGAACCAAAGAGGTTCATGCTCGTGCCTGACTATGCCTTAAAGAATCATCAGTTGTTATTGGAAAGAATGAAAAGAGCCGAAGAGATCAGCGAGAGCTCGGAGCTCAATTTCGTTGTGAAAGAAAATTCCGAAGGAAGACTCGGGATAATAGCATCGGGCGTATCCTCTGCATACTGTGTGGATGTGTTGAAAAAGTTGGATGTAACTGTTAAGATCCTGAAACTGGGTATGACACATCCCATACCGAAAAAAATGTGCTCGGAATTTATGAAGGACATCGAGGCAGTGATCGTATTGGAGGAACTAGACCCTTACTTAGAACGGGAAATAAAATCCATTGCAGGTGAGAAACACCTACCCTTGAAAATCTATGGAAAGGAAACCGGGCATTTCCCGAAGTTCGGAGAATTCAACCCGGATATCGTGGAGCGGGGTATCGTTAAAATTCTCAGGGAGGATTTCCCGGACATAGAGGTAAAAGATAAGGCGATAACCGCAATCAATATCAAGCCCTTGCCGTTACCTTCCCGCCCTCCGGTGCTATGTCCTGGGTGCCCGCATAGGGCAACGGCATACGCTGCAAAAAAAGCCTCGTCAGGAAACGCTATATTCCCCATGGATATCGGCTGTTACACGTTGATCCTGCAGCCTCCTTTAAAAACAGCTGACATTGTGCTTTGCATGGGCTCGAGTGTTGGCACTGCATGTGGATTCTCAAAAGCCACTGATCAACAGATCATAGCATTCATCGGTGATTCCACGTTTTTCCATGCAGGTATTCCTGGCCTGATAAACGCTGTTCATGCCCAGCATAATTTCGTGTTGAGCATTCTCGATAACAATACAACTGCGATGACGGGATTTCAACCTCATCCCGGTGTGGAAGTAGGCGGAATTAGAAAGAGCGCAAAGGCTGTGGATATCTTCGAAATGGTGAAAGGCTGCGGCGTAAAATTCGCTAGGGTTGTGGATCCCTACGACCTGAAAACAACCATCACCGCCTTCAAAGAGGCTCTCGGTCATCCAAGTATAGCGGTGGTAATTGCAAGGCATCCCTGTGCACTTGTGGAGTACAGAGAAAAAAAGAAGAAAGGAGAGAAGATCGTGGCTTACGATGTTGATCGTGAAACATGCATTCAATGCCACACCTGCACTTCAAAATTCGGCTGCCCCGCATCAAGCGTCGGAGAAGATGAATTCCCGAGGATCAATTCACATCTATGCGTGGGGTGTGGTGTATGTGCTGATGTCTGTCCTTCTGGTGCCATTCAAAGGGTGGACAAGAAACAGGGGGACGATGCTCATGAATAGCGGTTGTAAGAATTTGGTTGTTGTTGGTGTGGGAGGTCAGGGCATAATTTTGGTTTCTAGAATAGTCGGTGAAGCCGCCATAAAATCCAGTTTGAACGTGATGGTGAGCGAGATTCACGGTATGGCCCAAAGGGGAGGTATGGTGGTGTCAACCATTCGCATAGGCGATGCCCATAGCCCGATGATCGGTAAGGGCGAGGCGGACATGATTCTGGGATTCGAGCCTGTGGAGACCTATCGCCATTTGGACATGGCCTCAGAAAGGACAACGATTATTACCGGTATAAACCCGATATTCCCTCCAACCGTATCTGCAGGGGATGAGGAATACCCGGACTTGGAGGAACTTCTCGGCAATCTCGAAGAAATCGGCAAAAAACTCGTCAAATTGGATGTTGAGAAGATCGCAGTGGATGCAGGTCTACCTGTTATAGTAACGAACATCATCCTGCTCGGAGCACTTTCAGGGGCCTGTGAAGATCTTCCTGTGAATGCAGGGAAGTTAAAAGAGACCATAAGAGAGATGGTGCCTTCAAAGTTTATCGAGGCCAACATAAAGGCCTTTGATCTGGGTTTTGAGGAGGCGAAACGGAATAGGTAAACTAACCTTCTGTTAACCCTCGAACAAAGATTCTATGGACGAGATGGCAATAAAACAGGGGTGCCCTACTCAATAACCTTGCCACAATAAGGACACGCCTTCCAGTTTTTAAACAATATTGCCCCACATCCCTGGCATGGTATTGTATCTTGGGGCTGGGGGGGCGGCGGTGTCGGTGGTGCTTGAGCAAAGGTACCTCTCCTATTTGTGATTTGATCCACAAAGACCCAGAAACTTCCCATGAGATTTCTGGCGTCGTCTTCGTATTCTTTGTATGACAATGCACCTCCCACCAAAGCAACTGGCCAAAATATAACAGCTGCAGCAACACCTCCTATCAAACCCTCATCCGTGATTTTAGCCTGAAACGAAAGGTCGATATAGATATTGTTTTGATGTTCGTCCATCCTAAGAAAGAACTCCCTTCTCAGACCGATCTTTTGGTGGTAGCTCTGTCCCTGGATATGAAAAGACGATATCTGGGCCACATAGAATCCCTGTCTTGCCCAGAAATCGCAGATCTGTGGGTAAATTTGCTCCCTCTTCACTCCTTCGTACATACGGTAATCTCTTTTATCGAACAAATTATCCCTCACCCGAACAACCTTTTTGTCAGCCTTGCCATACTCCTTCCGTAGGCTATGCATTCCTCTTCTGCCCTTTCATCTGGCATTCCCACGGATACAGGACCGTAATGGCTGCCCTTTGGGTCCCCTTTGACTATCATTCCGTGTATCATGAGCATCTGCAGGATGTTAATAATCGTGGTCTCGTTACCTCCCGCGATATTGGCGCTGGAGGAAAAGGCACCTCCCACCTTACCGTCGAGTTTTCCGTGATGTTTAACGCTCTCGTCTATTAGCTCCTTTATTGGTGCGCAACAAGTACCATAGTAAGTTGGTGAACCAAGAATTATGCCTTCATAGTCCAAAAGCTCGTCAGGATCGACCTCCTCAACATCCTTTAGGTCGGAATCCGCTCCCTCCTCCTTCACACCTTGGGCAATGCACTCAGCCATTCTTTTTGTATTTCCTGACCTTGAGTAATAGCACACCAGGATTTTAACCATGATAATTTCCTTCCTTTAGCTCGTAAATTTCTATTTCCCCTCAAACTTCGGCTTTCTTCTCTCCATGAAGGCTTTCATGCCCTCCTTGCTGTCCTTTGTGGAGAAGGCCATGGACACTGACTCAACCTCGTATGCCAGGCCTGTGTCCAGACCCATCTCGCATCCCTTGTTTATCGCGGATTTTGCAAGCTGTACTGCAAATGGAGCCTGTCTCGCTATCTTATTCGCAGTTCCTCTTGCCTCCTTAAGCAGTTTATCGGGCGGTACAACCTTGTTGACAAGACCTATTCGCTCGGCCTCTTTAGCATTCAGGATTTTTGCTGTGAAGATCAGTTCTTTGGCTCTGGCCTTGCCTATGAGTCTCGGCAATCGCTGCGTTCCTCCAAAGCCAGGGTGGATGCCCAAACCGACCTCAGGAAAACCCAGCCTTGCCTTCTCCGAGGCCAGTATGATGTCACACGCCAAGGCAAGTTCACATCCTCCACCTAAAGCCACGCCGTTCACAGCGGCGATAACTGGCTTGTTCATGTTCTCGATCTCTTTGAATACCGCCTGACCCAGTTTTGTGAATTCTCTCGCCTCTATCGGATTTTTATCCATCATCTCCTTAATATCAGCTCCCGCCACAAAAGCCCTTCCTTCCCCAGTGATGATCACCACAGCAATCCTGTCATCTTCTTGCACTTGTTTGATGACATTGCTTAGGTCGGAGAGAACCTTCGAGTTTAAGGCGTTTAGAGCTTCGGGTCTGTCCATTGTGATGATGGCTATTTTGTCCTCCTTTGAAAGGCGCACAGTTCGAAGACCCCAGGGTTTTTTGGACACTGCCTGTTTCTTCAGTATCTCAGGCACTTTGAATGTGCCCTTAGATTTTTCAGCTAGGGCACTCACCATCTCATAGGCTTTTTGGATTCCAACCTGGTTCATCATGGCAAAGGGCCCAAAGGCCCATCTCAGGCCGATGGTCGCTCCTCTATCAGTGTCCTCCATTGATGCAACACCTTCTTCAACGAGCTGAGATGCAATCCCGAAAACCATACCCAAGAAGCGTTCTCTTGCGGCCTCCATTGCACCTTCGTTTATCTCCCCTTTCATATCCCATGTTTCGCCTGACTGAAACTGCGCTTTCAATTTCTCGCTAGGTATATAGAATTCGCCTAAACCCTTATGCAACGATTCCTGGGAATGATATGCAATTGGTACTCCTGTAGCGTTCATCAATTCGAACGGGCCCATGCCTATACCAAAGGCTTCCTTTGCGACCTTATCTATGGTTGAGATATTTGCAGTTTTGTCTTCCAGCATCCTGCAAGCCTCATTCAAATAGGGAACGAAGAATCTGTTGACTGCAAAACCAGGGGCGTCTTTTACCCGGATAGGGATTTTTCCTAGACCACGAGAGATATCCATGAGCAAATCCATGGTTTTCTGGGATGTTTTTTCTCCGGCTATGACCTCAACCAGCCTGTTAATCGCGGAAGGATAGAAGAAATGCAGACCCGCAAATTTCTCCTGCCTCTTGGTAGCTTTTGCCAATTCTGTTATGCTAAGAGATGATGTGTTGGAAGTGAAAGTCACACTTTCGTCACACAGCGAATCCAACTTCCAGAACAGATCCTTTTTTACATCCATATCCTCGAAAATGGCCTCTATAACCAAGCCGGTATCTCTTACTGCCAGCTCTAAATTAGTAGAGCCTTGAATATTCTCAATAATCCGCTTTGATTGCTCCTCTGTGACCTTGCCCAGCTCGATGCCCTTTTTTAGGGTTTTCTCTATGCTTGCAAACCCCTTCTTTAAAAATTCATCCTTAACATCCATCAATGAAACTGCAAGACCCACTTGTGATGCGCGCTGCGCTATTCCCGCCCCCATGGTGCCTGCACCGATTACGGTGATCTTTGCCTTATCCATCTTACGCTCCCCCATTTTGTCTTATAAGAAAATGCTTTTGATAACGAGTTCTGAATACCTTAGGAATCTAATAAATGTTTTCCAGGATTTTCCTTCAAAATGAAGAGAAAAAGGGAACATTTTCAAGCCAGTGTTTAATCCCCGAACTATAATTTTTGAGGGGTGTGTTACCCCCTCAAACCTGGGATTTTTTTAAGGCGATTTGGGGTTATGAGGGCAGGGATGATAGGATGACTATCTCAATAGAGGATGGTTTTCATTTATAGAAAACTTTCTTTCCGAAACTATATTTTGCAAGAAACCACCAGATAAATAACCCAAATGGAATAATTAATAAGATACCCCCTATGACCAATATCGGCATTTCCGCCGAAAGAGCATATATCGGCGAATAAATTCTACCCATCGGCCAAAAGTGAATAAAGATGAATAAAAGTAGAGCAATAAATCCTGTGAATAGGACAAGTAAGATAAACATAAACAGAATCAAACGAGCGATCTCTCTTCCAGTTACCGTTTCCATATTTGAAATAAGACCCATAATATCCCTCTGATATCTCCTTAATACTTCCAAAGTATAAGGTTTTTTTCATGAGATTAAGAAAAAAGCCGATTTGATTCTTGAAAATAGGGATCAGGATAACGAAAATTTCATATATCATGATGATATCTTCAATATGAAGTTTGTGAGAAACTAACAGATTATCGAGTAAGTTTTGGTGATCGAGATGAAAGACCATTGG
>JAZGAR010000050.1:0-7974 GCA_036475875.1 Thermoplasmata archaeon | reverse complement strand
ATTATCTGAGTCCACAATCCTCACAAAACACATATACATCCTTTCCAATACAAGGTGGGATAATATGCAGATACATCAGATCGGCGGGGTATTATACGATTCCAATATCTATCTGGTAAAGGCTGAGAAGTCAATGATCATAGACACAGGCACAGGTGCGCATCATGAGGAGGTTATGAAGAAGCTTAGAGATATCATGAATCCAAAGCTTGTGGATACAATCGTTCTCACCCATAGACACTTTGATCATACTGGCGGTGCGGAGTCATTGCAGTCCGCATTGGACGCCGATATACTTGTTCACGAAACTGCTCTTGAGGCCTTAAGGCAGGGCGATGATGTTACCACAGCGGCAAGAGCTTTTGGGAAAACCTTTCCCAAGCTGGAGATAAAAGCCCTAAAAGAAGGAGATGCCCTCGACTTAGGTGATGTGAAATTCGAGATATTGCATACACCCGGTCACAGCATTTGCAGCATAGCATTGTACGACAAAAACACAAAAACCATAGTTTCAGGGGACACGGTTTACACGGATGGAGGAATAGGAAGATGGGATCTTCCCACTGGAAACTATGAAGAGCTGTTGGCGAGTGTAAGGAGGCTCTCAAACATGGAGGTGAGAGCCTTATATCCTGGTCACGGACCATTTTCAAAGAACGATGGAAATAGGCACATCTCCCTCGCCCTGAAATATGCAGAATCATGGGGATGAGAGGTGAATAAGACGAACATAACACGCTGCGATTTTCTATTGGAGGGGTGCGGGTCCGATTGTGTAAAGGAGCAGGAATATTTCAAAGAAGTGAAGGAGGTTTTTGATAGGGGGGAATTGATTGTTTATCCCACTGAAACATTGTATGCACTTGGTGCTAACCCATTCGACGAGAAGGCTATTAATAGGTTATTTGAGGTCAAGAGAAGGCCAAAAAATATGCCAGTCTCAGTGGCAGTTGCCGATATCAAGATGATGAAAAGAGTGGCAGAGGTGAATGAACTTGCCAAGAAGATATACGAGCACTTTCTTCCTGGGCCCCTTACGCTGCTCCTGAAAAAGAAGGCAGATGTGCCGGATGTATTGACTTTTGGTGGTGAAAAGATAGGTATCAGAGTGCCAAAACATCCTGGTGCTTTGAGGATCATCGACATGGTGGGGCCAATTACTGCCACAAGCGCGAATCTGCATGGACACCCTGAGCCAAAAAACTTGGACATAGCCTTGGAACAACTTGGTGAGGAGGTTATTCTCTATCTTGACTGCGGTGAGTGCGAATATAAAGGGGCATCGACAATTGTGGATGTCTCTGATTCTTCCGCAAAGGTTATACGAGAAGGAGTTATTTCCTCTGAAGAGCTCCTTCCCCTAACCGATTCTGAAAGGATGTAATGTGGGTCCTGCATACGGAGGAACTGATAAATGGACGATGAGACCATTGCAAAGTACAGGAAGGCGGGAAAAATAGCCAAGGCTGCAAGGGATTACGGCGCCTCGAAGATTAAGGAAGGTGCTTTACTCTTGGATGTTGCAGAAGGTGTGGAGGATTTCATCCGTAAACAGGGGGGTGAACCAGCTTTTCCAATAAATCTCACGATCAACGACGCTGCCGCGCATTTCACACCTTCCCATGAGGATAAGACGAGGTTCAACAGGGGGGAGGTGGTTAAGATAGATGTGGGGGTGCATGTGGATGGTTATATGGGCGATACCGCCACTACAATTGAAGTTGGCACGCATCATTGGACTGATCTTGTTCGTGCAACAAAGGAAGCATTGGATGTTGCAATTGCCCTCATGAAACCGCACGCGAGGTTGGACGATGTTGGCGCTGCGATTCAGAGGGTAATAGAAGCCTACGGTTTCGTGCCCGTGGAGAATCTCACAGGCCACAGCATGGAGCGCTACAAGCTGCATGCTGGCCTGAGCGTGCCAAATGTAATGGGCGACGGCTCTGGTTCCGTCAAGATTGGAGATGTGATCGCCATCGAGCCATTCGCCACTGACGGAGCGGGAAGGGTTGACGGAAAGAAAAGCGGGAACATTTATCGATTGGTAAAGCCGAGGCCGATAGGGGGCAAGGAACTCAAGGCTTTGATTGATCACATAACCAAGAACTACTCAACTTTGCCTTTCTCAGAGCGGTGGTGCCACAAATATGATAAGAAGGCGAAGCAGCGCATCCGCAAACTCCTGAGGGCGAGCGTGATATACTCATACCCTCTTTTGAAGGACGTGGACGGAGGTACAGTGGCACAATCCGAGCATACGGTCATGATCACTGAAGATGGATGTGAAACCCTAACCTGAGGTTGTTTTACTTAAAAAGTGCTCATCGCCTTTTGTAGATGACGATGACCATCACTATTATCACGAAGAAAAGCAGGATAGGCACAAGCAGTATAAAAAGTGTCTGAATCATCGACCCTTTAATTTTTGTGTGAGTCTCGATATGGATGGTATCGCTCTCCGCAGGTTCCACAGACACAGTGATGTCAACTGTTTCATCACCCTCAGCGTCTTCAGGCACTGTCAGCACGAATGTAATTTCTTCAATATCCTGCGGTTCTATGTCTCTGGACCATAGGTTCGATGCATCGTCAAAGGACAACTCCCAGTCCTTTGGTTTGTCAACGTGTATGCTTACCTTCTCTGCTGTGTTGCCGTTGTTCTTGATTTTTATGGTGTACTCCACATCTTCCCCAGGCTCCGCCTCACTTTCAAGCTCCAAACCAACGGGCTCGATGACCTCTATATCGTAATATTCGTTTACGATGCAATAAACTGTTTTGTCATCGAATCTTGCTTGCGGGGCATCGTCATTCTCAGCTCTAATAGATATAGAGTGATTTTTTGCCAGAACCTCTATCGTGGGTTCGACCCATAGCTGGAAAGTCTCATAGGTGTTCGGACCAAGCTGAAAATTCTCCTGACTCAATGAGATATCGCCGATATCCCAACCGTCGCTTGAACTCGGTGGGTCGAACGTAACTGTGAAGTTGCCCGTAGTTGTGCCAGTATTTGTAAGCTGGAGCTCGTACCTCAAACTGTCATCTCCTGGATCCCAATCCTTGCTTGGCTCCCCTATGACTTCAAGTTTCACGCCAGTTGTCATGATCGTGGTTGTGGTGATTTTATCTGAAGCCACAAGGGTATCGCCCTGCTGTTTACTGCCGTAGGACTTGCCTGTTATGTCTATGATTGCCGTCACATCACCACCAGAACTAGGGGTGGTCAAAATTAACTTAAGGTTGGTACTATCTCCGGGGCCAAGATGAACGTAACCCCATTGACCAAATTTGGGGTCATCCGTTTTTGTTCCGCTTAAAGTCATTCCCCACCCACCTGGTGGGGTTCCGAGCTCGACCCATATGTAGTCGTCCGCGCCTCCTGTATTTTCGACCGTGAAGTCGTATTCTACCTCGCTGTCCATCTCCACATTTTTTGTCTGTTCTTTTGTGTGATCGAGGAATTCCAACTCAAGATCGTACCTGACAACAACTTCTGTGTAGGTATTCAGGAAATGTGATTCTGATGTCTCTTCAGAGCATATCCCATAAACAACGATGCCCACGTAATCAATAAGAGCTTTATTCTCCCCGTCAATAGTCAGGGAAATACTTTTGATTTCACCTGCGACTAAGTTTTCAACTTTCCCGCTTTTTTTGTCCGAATCGAGAATTATGTTTTCGTCCTCCAAATACCAATTCCACCAGGTTCTACCCAGTGTGGTTAGGGCGGTACTTATTTCAACCGTGCACGGCTCGTTGCCAATATTATTAACGTTAATCAGATAAGATGTTGTCTCATTTTGAATGATATTTCTCTTGGCTTGTGCAAGGTATGTGCCTTCCCCGCCTTCCTGGTCAGGGGAGGTGAGCAAAACTCCATACTCAGCCATTGTGAAATTGTTTGAGGCTGAAAAAGTTTGCCCCTGCTCTAGCACAACCTCGGTTGTGATCGTGTATTTTCCGGATACGGAATTTTTAGAATAGAACCAAGTGTAATTATAGGTGCCTGTATCCCTATCCCATTTTGCAGTCTTTGGTATTGGTCCTCCAGAAGGGGGCTGGATCTCGATATTTACATCATGCACATCATAATTGCCAAAGGCATCTGTTATTGCTCCTTTAATCTGAACCTGTCTTCGATTGACTGGTTCGTCAATATTCTTTGGGTAGAACAGGGTTTCAAGGTTGTTATTGAAATTGTATGTGGTAATCTCTATATCCTCTATGGGTTCACAGTAAAGGCGTAGACTGGACTGCCGGTCCACTGAGTCATAACGTAACTGGCCTAAATTAGTAAATGAGAACTCCACAGCAATTCTATTTCCCTGGCTAAAGTTATAATTTGAGTTATATTCGTCCTCAAAAGGAATAGGAATGTCAAAGTTTATAGCAGTTGCCCCCGTAGTAAAGGGGCCATAGTCAGTAGTTCCTATTAGGTCGCCTCCTTCATTATCGTAGACACTTATAGTGGCGACACTGTTTACCCCAGCAAGATACACTTGCGCCATCATACCAGAAGCTCCGACTTTATCTCTCACCCATAGATTTGCTTTTAATGGATTGTCTAAAACAAATGTTACACCGCTTATACCATCAAAATCTGTTTGCCAGGGCTCAGTTGTGTTCATGACTGTACCCGTTCTGTGAAAATACAAGTTCACGTAGGTCGGTCCTTCAGTAGGTTCAGTTCTTGTCCCGTGAGCCTCAGGAGAAGGGCTTTCAACTTCCGCGGTAGAGGGAATATCCTCCAACAATGGAGCATCGACATTGAACAGCATTCCCATCCCGATCGGGCCTAAAATCAACAAAATGGTAAGTAGACCACACACTGTTCTCATAATCTTACCTCAGCTACGGTAACTGTTTTTTATCTATTATATAGATTTCTATGAATTTAACGCTATTTCCAGCTAAAAAATCGTGAAGAGGGTATTTAAAGATTGGTCGGTAATTACCTTTGATAAGCCAAACTACCACGGCATGGTATATGGATGGGGCACATCGTGTTCGAGGTTAAGACGAAATTATCTTGGAGGACATAACTATTTGACGCTTTAACTCTGTCCTCCACTACTAGTGGAAGACGGACTGTGTGTAGTCAAAGACGAAACGTTTTATACTTTTGGTCGAGTCTTTGATTGTATGTGGCGGACGAAATTATTAGTTTGGAGAGCTACGTCCGCCACTATAATCAGAAATTCACGTCTTCCACTATAATGTGTAATCATAACTCGAACACGAGGTAGACGTATTCCGTATATTCTAATGTAAAAAATAAGGAATGCGGCTACCGGGATTTCCGAGCCATGGGAGGAAATTTAGTGGCGATACCCCGCCACGAGCATTCGAACCCGGGCTAGAAGCTTGGGAAGCTTCGGTCCTAACCAGGCTAGACTACAGCCGCATCTGTTTATAATATATTCATTTATAGTATACATTACGAAGTTTTAATTTTTTTTATTGTACGAAGAGTAGGCATTGGATTCCTTCACTTTCCCCTCCTCCATACCCCCTCTTCCCACCAAAGACCCACATTATTATGCCATAAGACACTCTCTTATGCTTTAAAAAATTTTATCATTGATTATTGTTGTTAGCTTGGGGCACCTTGGGCATAACCGTGGAAAGCTGTTCCACCATTATCAAAAAGCCTTTGCAGAAGGTGCATGCCTTTTCCGTGGATTTATCCGCAACCAGCAAGAAGCCCTTGCAGAGCGCTGTTATCTTTGCTAAGATATCCTCGTACAATTCCTTGTTTACCTCAGCAGCTTCCACCATAGAAATGTCCTCGTGTGTATTAGTTCCCCAACTATCTCAGATCCATTATATATAGATTCTTCGAAATTTATTTATATGATGGGTTTTGGCCCTTTCATCATTTTTGGCGTGATTTCGTATTATTTGACAGGAAATCATCGATATTCACCTGGTTTGCCCACCCTTTTGTGGGAGATATAGGTATGATATCAGAAATATTGTACTTTTTCAACAATGCGTTCGTTTTATTCTTCAACCGCCTTGAGTACCTAACTTCCGGAGCAGATCCAAATTCATAAAGCCTCCGATACTTAATAAGTAGCTTGGGGAAGTGCCTTTTGATAACATTAATAAATCCTACCCTGCAATCGTCCTCCAAGGTCAAAGGAACAGGCAATACATATCTTGCCTTTACCTCTTTGGCAGTGCTGATCACATCCTCCAACTGCTCCTCTGAATCGGTAATATAGGGGATTATCGGCATCAGAGCCATACCGGTTACGATCCCCGCCTCAGCAACTTTTTTTATGGTTTCTAAGCGTTTCTTTGATGAGGGGGTATCAGGCTCAAAGAAGGTTGAGATGTCCTCATCCAGAGTGGCGATACAGAAAGTAACTGCACACCAACTCCTTTCGGAAATCCTTGAAAGTAAATCCAAATCATCCAACACGATAACTGATTTTGTTATGATATGCACAGGGAATCTTCTTGCACTCAACATTTCAAGGATTTTTCTTACAACTCGGTATTCCTTTTCCACTGGCTGATAACCAATTATACCTGCCACGCCCATTTCTGCACTTTTCAACTCCTTTTTAAGAATACTTGGTGCGTTTACCTTTACATGTATCGATTTGGGGGAATCCCGGGATAACTCCCCTTCCCTACGTTTGTGGCAGTAAACACATCCATATTCACATCCAGAATAGGGAGAAATAACGTAGCTGCAATTAAAGGGGGTTGCTCTGTCGGGCTTTTTTAAAAGGTGTCTGCATTTAACGGGCCGATACTCCATATCCATTCCCTCTCTCCCGAATTTTTGGTTATTCTCGTTTTCAAGATCATCCCATCTCATCCAATGCTAAACCGACATTTTCCAGACCTTTTTTGAGCTTATCCCCATCTCCACCGAAGCCTATACGAATATAGTTCTCTGCACCAAAAAACCTGCCGGGTGAGATCAATGTTCCATACTTTTTGAGCAAAAGTTCTGTTAGTCTCATGGAATCCATATCCTTCAGCAGTCTTAAAAACCCTATCACACCGTATCTTGGAGGGACCCATTCAAGGTCATCCCTTCCCTCCACCCAGTCCTTGACGATAGGGTAGTTCCTGGATGTTATTCCCTTCACCTTATCCAAGAACCAATTCCTTTTTTCCAGGATCAAAGCCCCGTAAAGCTCCCCAGCGCAGGAGTTCGTTACCAGGATATAATCGTTGAGCTTCCTTGCTTTATTCACCAGCTTCGGGTTACACATGGCCCAGCCAACCCTCAGAGCCCCTGCCCCATAAAATTTTGATAGACTGCATGTGGAAATGCCTAACTCGGTCAAGGATGAAAATGTCGGGGGTGCTTCCTCCAGTATGAAATCCCTGTACACTTCGTCCGATAGAACGAAGATGTTGTTGTCATCTGCAATTTCGGCTATGGATTTGAGGGTTTCGGTATCCATCATATTGCCTGAAGGGTTATGAATGTTGGTGAATACCATCATCTTCGTATTCTTGCTCACCATTTCATTCAACCGCTTTAAATTCAACTTGAAGCCTTCCTCGAAAGTCCTCTCCAAGAGTCTAACTTTGGGTTTGAAGAGCTTGATTACATCGAGTAATGGAGTGTAAACAGGATGTTCCACTATGACCTCATCGCCTTCTGAGATGAGAAGAGCGCAAATTAGAAAGTTAGCCTGGGTGGAGCCTGTGGTTATCAGAATCTCGTTTTTCTCAGCACCGTACAAATCAGAAATCAGTTCCACCAGCCTGGGATGACCGAAGAAAAGAGTCTTTCCGAAATTTAAATCATCGATGCGAATGTTCAATTCCTTCTGACTTACAGGATGAAGGCCACTTGTCGCCAAATCATATTCGATATCATGCCAATAGTTCCTGAACCAATCGACGTACTCGACCGTTTGAAGGTTCATCGTACCACACACCCTGCATCTTCTTAAAGATAGTTATAATTGATGGGTGAAAATTCTCAAGGTCTAAATG
>JAZGAR010000049.1:0-4454 GCA_036475875.1 Thermoplasmata archaeon | reverse complement strand
GATATCCCTTGTGGTGGCGATAAATGTCTTTGGATTTCCAGAGGCATCTTTGATCAACGCGGCATTTAATTCTCCGATGAAGCGAGAGCCATCCTTCCTGAGGAAGGTATATTCCAGATTTCTTGTTACGCCCTTCTTCAGGGTTTTCTGAAGATATTTCATGGCCCTTTCATGGTCTTCGGGCGCTATGAGTTCGAAAGCGTTTTTTCCCAGCAGATCTTTGGGTTTTGTATACCCGTGTAATTCCAGCGTCCGCTTGGATACATAGGTAATGTTT
Organism: Thermoplasmata archaeon; assembly: GCA_036475875.1. Lineage (GTDB taxonomy): Archaea > Thermoplasmatota > Thermoplasmata. Next base: position 4,177 of record JAZGAR010000049.1, on the reverse strand, counting down.
CCTTCCAGATCAGTTGCAGTTACGGTATCTGGAGAGGTATCAATAAGTGCCCTATACATCTCCTCGGATTCCTTAAGCGCTTCCTCTGCCTTCCTGCGCTCTGTGATATCTCGTACGATACCCTGGATGACCTTCTTGTCGCCTATTTCAAAAAGATTCGATGACAACTCGGCGGGAAATATTTCACCAGTCTTCTTTTTGAAATCGATCTCAAAGTACACATGGCCTTTCTTGGATATTTTTTTGAAAGCCTTTTTTGATCTCTCCAATTCATAAGGTGGATGGAGTTTGGGTATTTTGAGTGCTAAGATCTCTTTCTTTGAAAATCCAAAGAGATCTAAAACTCGCTGATTCACATCCATGATTTTCCCTTTCAAATCGTGTATTATGATCGCGTCGTTGGATTCATGAAAAAGATTGCGGTATTTCTCCTCGCTCTCCCGCAATGATTCTTCCATATTTTTTTGTTCTGTAATGTCTCTAATGAAAGCAATTATTCCTATGATATTTTCATTTTCGTCCCTATATGGTATTTTGTCAGTCCTTACCCACCTCTTATCACCGGTAACTGTTTGCATGCGTTCGATTATGTTTATTTTAGGTTTACCCGAGTCTATTACTTCCAAATCATCATCATAATAATGGTCTGCATCAGTTTTCGGGAACAGTTCTTTTACAGGTTTACCCTCGACATCTTCTATTTTCATTCCCAACGCATCTGCACCTGTTTGATTCACGCGTAAAATCTTATTATTATTATCTTTGTACCATATTGCCGTGGGATCAGAATTGAATATTGTTTCTAATTCCTTTTGAAGTTTTTTTGTCTCTGCCTCTGCCCTTTTTCTGTTGGTTATGTCCACCCAAAAACCAACTATCTCAAGGGGTTTTCCATCTTTGTCTCGAATCAGTTCCATCTCGTCGCGGACCCAGATATATTTACCTTTTTTATTTTTAAAGCGATATTCATAGGCATGATGTCCCTTTTTTAATAGGCGTGACACCTCTTTTTGGACGCGTTTTTTATCCTCAGGATGAACATGATCGATCCAGAAATTCGATTTCCCAAGAAATTCTTTTGATTCGAAACCCGCCATTTGAGTGACATTCTCGCTGACAAATGTGGCACCATAATTGCCTGAGCTTTTTGCCGTATAGATAACAGCCGAAGTGGATGTAAGAAGATATCGTAGCCTTTCGTTGGCCAGACGAATCTGCTCCTCGCTCTCCCTGAGGGCCTCCTTGGCCTTTTTCTCCTCGGAAATGTTTTTAGAGTATTCCACAACCCTAATCACTTTCCCTTTATGGTCAAAAATGGGATAGAAATATAGCTCCCAATAGCTCTCATTTCCATGGCTATCTTTTTTTGAGCGGACCAGATGTCGCGGTTTCCCCTTCTCAAATACATCATTAGCTGGACATTGCTTGCATTTTCTTTTACGATTCTGAAAAATCTCGTAGCATTTTTTTCCGATGATATCCTTGGGCTTCTTATAACCATAGAAATGGGTTAAACTATGATTTATATATATTATGGAACAGTTTCTATCTAAAACGGTGATTCCGTCCGTTATCGCATTGAATATGGATTTTAAAAACGCCATCTTCTCTTCTTTTTCCTTCTTATCCCCCCCCTTCCTAGAGGGTTTTTTCCTCCGCTTAGCGGTTTTTCTGGTTTTTGTCATTGTATCCTCCTCCAAATCAACGTCCAGTCAAATATGGTTAAATATGGTTAATCTAGAACTTACACTGTCTGGCTAATTAGATTAATGCAATAGGGTAAGATGATATTGCTCCTCTCATATTTATTTTTATGGCTTATGGGACCCAGAGAGGTTTTACCTGTTTTATGCCCCTCTGATAGGTCTCATCGTTCCTCATTGGCCGGAAAATAAAGTCCCGACTGGATGATATGGTCTTTCCATTAAAATGTCTGTCTTGGTAGCACGATACCTGTTTTGAATACCCATCCCGCGAACTTATCGGGTAATTTCCCGCTGCTATTCCTCTTCCTCCCCCTCTTCCTCGATCTCTTCTCCCTCGACCTCCTCCACATCCTCGAATTCGGCTCCGCATTTCGGGCATTTTAAAACCGTGCCTGGTACAGGATAACCGCAGTCCGGGCATTCATATTCAAGACCCTCGCCTTCCTCGATCTCTTCTTCCCCTGGAGCCTCCTCATACTCTTCCTCGTATATCACTTCTTCCCCTGGCTCCTCCTCGTAAACCGCTTCCTCCTCTGGACTCTCCTCGGAAATCACCTCTTCCTCTGGTTCACTCTCATCTCCTTCCACTTCTTCCCCCTTGCCTCTTTTTCTGGTAAGAAGTAAAACAAGGATGATTATTACTATGATTACCGGTACGATAATCATAAAAAGTGTGTAGTCTGCAGGTGCCTCTTCCTCATATTTCACGGTGAGCAAACTTGAAACTGCGGTGTTCCCTGCCCCATCTGTAGCTCTGGCTCGAATCTGATTCTCTCCCTTTTCCAATGTTATTTTGATGCTGAAATCACCGTTTGCATCAGCTGTGCCCTCAGCCGCTACAACATCATCCACCAAGATCTCAACAGTGGCTCCAGGTTCAGTGTCGCCTGTGATAGTCAACGAACTCTTCGTAACTTTTGCAGGTAAATCATCAAACACCGGTGTAGTGGGTGGGGCAGTATCTCGCTCCACGGTTAGAGGCGAGGTTTCAGCAACATTGCCCGCCTCATCTGTTATTCTGATAACGATGTCGTTTTGACCTTCTGATAGTGATATATCAACACTGTAATCTCCAGCAGTATCGGCTGTTACTGTTGCGACAACAAAGTCATCTATCAGCACCTCCACCATTGCGTTAGGGTCTGTTGTTCCTGATATTGTATGGCTTGTAGAGCTGGTGAGTGCGGGTATGTTTGGTTGTGTTACTGGTGGAGCAGTGTTGTCAACTGTAATTATTATACTCTCGGTGGTGTTTACATTTCCTGCTAGATCATAGGCAATGATCTTTATAGTGTGCTGGTCATCTGATAAACCGCTGATGTCTATTGTTGCGTTATAGTCATCACCCAAAACAAGATTCAGTGTTACAGGTGTGCCGTCATCGATATTGTAGGATAGATTTTGGGTATCAATATTGGTGTCGGTTATTTTAACTGTCAGTTCGTAATTTACGCTGACTGTTGCCTCGGCGGAGATTATGTTGACTTCGGGTAATGTGTGATCCACAGTAATACCCACAGATTCCGTATCGTTTACATTACCTGCTGCGTCATATGCGATTATTTGAATTGTATGTGCGCCTTCTGTAAGAGCACCAGTATCAATCGTTGCTCCATAATTTTCCCCGCCGATATTGGGTAATTGCACTTCAGTAAGGGCGTCGATCTTATACCAGACATCGGTTGCATTTGCCCCTGCTATTGTGGCATTCACAATATAGCTCGCACTTACTAAATCTGATGTGGATGTAATTGTCACAGCAGGTATAACCTCATCTACCTCTGCGGCCTCAGTGTCATTATAATCTGTGTTGCCTGCGTCGTCTGTTACAGTCACATTGATCGTGCCAAGACCTTCCCATGTACCTGCCACAACTGTGAAGTTGTAGTACCAGTTTGAACCAGAGCCTAAGAAAGTCTCTGAAGCATTTAAACCAGAGAGGTCTGATAGATTCCCAACAACTGCGCTTGCATCTGCATCCGTTGTCACTGTGATATTGACCCACTCACCTATACCCGCCGGTGTTGATTCAAGGATAATTATTACAGTTACAGTTGGGTTCTCCGTATCAACATCAAACGCATCCGTCTCCGTGTATGTTACTGAATTGCCAGCCACATCTTGCGCATCGTCCGCGGTTATGTCCACGTCAAACTGCTCCTCGTTCACATCTGCAATCGTGTAATTCACCCTGTAATGTGTGGAATCGTACCAATCCGAACTTGAGAAGGTAAGCGTTCCGCTTCCTTCCACATCTGGTGCGAAGGTAAGTGTTGGATACACACCAGTGTCCATGGGCTCTGAATACTCTACCGTGATATTCAATATACCTGCAGCATCAGAATCTGTGATCTGAGTATCGTCGATTGTTACACTCACAACCGTTGGATTCGATGTGTCTACATCAAACGCATCAATCTCACTGTATGCTACCTGCGCGTTGCCTGCTGCATCCTGTGCACCATCAACAT
>JAZGAR010000048.1:0-4003 GCA_036475875.1 Thermoplasmata archaeon | reverse complement strand
AAGGGGAACTGCCTCTATAGGGAGGAAACAGACCCCTATCTCCCCTTCGTTGGTGCACTGGAGGATTTCTTTGGGGAGGAAAAAAAATCGAGATCAGAATTAATGGATGATCTAAGGCTCCCAAACGAGAAACTGAAGAACCTGCCGTTAGGCCTATTACCCTTCGGAGAAAAGGAGGAAAAGCTGCCGTCAGAGACCAAAGAGAGTTTCTGGGAGGTAGACCCTCAGAAGGGACGGTATAAGGTATTTGAAACCATGTCCCAATTCATAATCAACATCTCGAGAAAGAAACCCATGATATTGTTCATCGACGACCTTCAATGGGCTGACAACGCCTCGTTGCACCTACTGCATTATCTCGCAAGGAACATTAAACAGGAGAGGGTGATGATTTGCGGGGCGTACAGGCTGGAGGAGCTGGAGATGAGAGAGGGGGAGATCATACCCCTGCTCGAAACCCTAAGGAGAATGGGAAGAGAGAATCTCTTTGAGACCATCTCCCTTAAAAGGCTATCGAAGGACGATACTAAGGAAATGCTCTCATCTCTTTTTGAGGTGTCCAATGTTCCAGATGAGTTTGTTGATCTCATGTTCACCGAGACGAAGGGCAATCCCTTTTTCATCGAAGGTGTCTCGAAGTCCCTTCTCGAGGAGGGCATCATTAAACCTGAGGAGGGCACATGGAAGACCTCTTTAGAGATATCGAAAATCTCCATACCAAACACTATAAAGGACATAATACTCACAAGGATAGACAGGTTGAATAAAGAGGAAAGAGAGGTGATACAATACGCCTCAATAATCGGTGAGAATTTCACCCTCAAATTGTTAAAAAATGGGATGGGTATCGACGAAGACAAATTGATCAGGGCATTGGACAACCTGATCCGGGCCAAACTCATCCTCGAGGATTTCAAGGGTGGTGAGGAAATATACACGTTCAGCCACCCCAAGATATTTGAGGTTGTAGTTGGGGATATGTCCAAGGGCAAGGTGCAATTATTGCATAGAAAAGTGGGCAACATCTTGGAGGAGATATTTCTCGACAACATTCCAGCTGTGGTTTACGAACTGGCCTATCACTTCCATCATGGAAATGACGCCGAGAAGACGGTTTATTACGGCATCGAGGCAGGAGAGAGGGCCCTGAAGTCGTATGCCATGGATCAGGCAATCGATTTCTATAAGATGGCCTTCGATTCACTCAAGAAACTGGACAAGAAAATTGCCACAACTCGGCACTACCAGGAGAAGGAGATGGAGATACTTTCCCGCTTGGGTGAGGTGGCAGGAACGATTGGTGAATGGGATGAAGGATTGACCTACTACAAGCAATTGATAAAGGTAAGTGAAGAAAGGGATGAGAAAAAGAGGCTTGCCGAGGCCTACAGGAACATCGGCCTTATACAGCTGAGAAGGGGAGATTGGGATAATGCTGTATACAATCTTGAAGAGGCCTATGAGATAAGCCAGGAAATCGGCGACAAGAGGACCATGTCCAAGGTCTATTATCACCTTGGGGTAGTGTACGAGCGCAAAGGTGAATATGGCATTGCAATAAGAAATTATGGGGAAACCATGAGCAAGTCAGTGGATATTGGGGAAAGCAGGACCATTGGCAAGGCGTACACTGGTATGGGTCGAGTCTATGCTCAACAAGGCCAATACACAGAATCCGTCGAGGCATTGGAGGAGGCGGTCTCGATTTTCGAGAAAGAAGGGGACTTGGACGAACTGGCAAAAACATACCAGAATTTGGGGGCGACTTATTATTTCATCGATTTGGACAGATGCATAGAGAGCCATGATAAGGCCATTTTACTGGCTGAAAAAACCAGGAATGTCCGGATTAAGGCCTATGCTCTTTCCAACGCGGCGGAGGTTCACATTAAGAATAATCAACTGGAGAAAGCCCAAGACTATCTAGAAAAAGCCATTGAGATCTTCGAAAAAATCGATGAGAAGGTCGGGATGAGCGTAGCTCTCACGAGCATAGGTACTCTTTTTAGAATACAGAAGAACTGGGAAAAATCAGAGGAATACGTGCAAAAGAGCATCGATATATGCAAAGAATATGATATACCCTATCATCTGGGAGACGCGATTTTTGAGTATGGCCTTCTCAACAAGGACAAAGGAGATAACAAAAAGGCAGAGGAAAAATTGAGAGAGGCGGAAACGATCTTCAAAAAATTGAAAAATGAAGAGATGGTAATAAAAATAGAGGAGGAGCTGGATACGCTCCACCCCTCTACAAAGAGATAGTTTTACATCCTGGTCAATCGTGGAATAGAACCACTACGCCGTCTGCCCAACCAGGTCCGAGGGTTTCATCATTCCCTTTAGTGGCCCTAATCGTCCATTGGACAGGGGCATTTTCAGGTGATGTGTTGAACGCAGGGTCCACAAGAACGACTCCATTTGGGTAATCTTTCCTTTCTATCTTGTATGACCCTGGCCGCCTTTGCTCCACTGGCAAAATTACCTTCACTGGGATTGGGTTATCCAGGGGGGTAACATCTGCGTTACCGGGTTGAGGCCACGGTTGATGCGGATTAACTTTCGCTTTGGTCATTTTCATATCCCTCCTTTTGTTATTTTTGGATTGTAATAATCAACAACAGATATAATTGTTTTGAATGATAACTTAGAGCAGCGATTTGAGCTTCTTTTTTATTTCATCCACAACCTTATCCAACCCATCGCCTGAACCACCAGCCTGGGCGAACTCAGGTTTTCCTCCTCCACCACCACCAAGGAGTTTTCCAGCGTCTTTGGCGAGAGCGACACAATCAATATCTAGGTCCTTGCTCCGAGCAATTATGATCTTGCCACCCTCGAAATCACATCCTAAAATCGCCACAGTTTTTTCCATATCGTAAACTTCTCTACCTGTTGCGATGAGCTCCTCGAAGATATTTTTATCGGCATCTCTCGCTATATGGGCCAAAACTTCTGAATCACCCACACGTTCCGTACTTGCCATAAGCACTTGAATGGGCGAATGGACACCGTATTTTCGCAGTTTTTCGATATGTTTCTTCTGGGATTTCCACTCCTCAAAAAATCTCTTGACAGTCTTCGGCAGTTGCTCAGGAAAGACCCTGAGAACCTCGCTGGACTCGCGAAGCAGTGCATGATGCTTTTGCACATGTTTTACAGCAGCCATGCCTGCGGAGAATATGATCCTTTCCACACCATCTTGAATGCGCTCCGTCTTCAGAATCTTGATTAATCCCGCTTCATTGGTCTGCCGAAGATGTGTGCCTGCACAGGCCTCGACATCAAAATCCCCTATGCGAACGACTCGAAGTTTCTTTCCCACAGGCACTCCTCCCTGATACAGCCTAAAACCGTATTGCCTCTCAGCCTCGCCTCTATCCATCCATATCTTCTCGATCGGTATGTTTTTCAGCACGATTTCATTGGCCATGAGTTCGATATTCTCGATATCTTGCTCACCTATCTTCTCGTAATGTGATATGTCCAACCTCGATTGTTCCAATCCTTTTTGGGCACCAGCCTGCCATACATGGCCTCCTAGGACTTTTCGAGCCGAGCCCAAAACGATATGTGTACCTGTCTGATGCCTTGTGAGCGCCATCCTCCTGTCCCAATCTACAGTGCAGTGAACCATCTCACCCTTAGGTATGTTTCCATCGATGGTATGAATCACAACATCTCCAATTCTTTGTACATCCAAGACCTTCACTATTTTCTCGGAGGTGGTCATAACACCAGTATCGCAGGGCTGGCCACCCCCCTCTGGGTAAAACACAGTTCCATCAAGTACGATCTTGTTATCCTCAGAGTGCAACACCATGGAATCGCATTCCTTGAGATTCGAAGGCTCGTAGTAGAGAAGCTTTGTGGCCGGAAGGTCGTATGTTTTACCGGTCTTTGCCTTTTCCCTCTCTGGCGACTGGTGACGGGACGCGATTATCGAGTTGAAAGCGTCCGGGATCTTTACCTCCACTCCCATGTCCTTTGCAAGGGTCTGCAC
>JAZGAR010000047.1:0-16795 GCA_036475875.1 Thermoplasmata archaeon | reverse complement strand
AAAAAACGAAAGAGAGTGGACAAAGTCTCATCGAGAGGGGCATAAAACCCGAGATGCCAAAGGACTTTCTGAGGAAGTTGCTTCAAACTAAACTCGAGATGCTGAGGGAAAAAGGGCTGGGAGAGGAAGAAGTTCTTCAAAGCCTCTACCCAAATACCATCCTTGACCACGAAACATTGGAGGGTTTAACCGCGGCGTTAATCGCGGGAAATAACGTCCTGCTATTTGGACCTCCAGGATCAGGAAAGACCAACCTTGCCAAGGATATCTGGGAACTTTTCCCGAAAAGGAATTTCGTAGTAGAGGGCTGCCCGGTTCAAGACAACCCTTACAGTATTTTCGATTCATCCTTCTTCAAAAAGGTACCTGCATGTCCTTTCTGCAAGACAAGGTTCGGGGAGATATCATATGCTGAGCTGGGAGACTTCGATCCAACCAGAGTGGATCCCTCGAGCGTCCCCGTAAATCTGATCAGTCTCCGCGAAGGTCACGGGTTGGCGAGAATCCAGGGTTCGCCCGAGGTTTTTCCCGATAATCTCACAGGCACGATAAACCTTCACAGATTGGAGAGGATCGGTGATCCAACCAGTCCGCTGGTGCTCGAGCCTGGAAAACTGTTGCAAGCCAATCGCGGACTGTTGATAGTGGACGAGATCGGTAAATTGCCCCGGGGAACACAGAACGTTCTCCTCCAGGCTTTACAAGAGCATATCGTCTCACCTGCAAAATCCAGGGAAACTTTTCCTGCTGCGTTCATAGCGATTTCCACTTCCAACCTGGACGATTTGGACAACATAAATGAACCTCTCAACGATCGGCTGTCCAATATCCATGTGAACTTCAATAGGGTGCATTGGAAGAATCGGAGGATCGTGGATATGGCGTTAAAAAAAAGTGTAAACGAGGTGTTCATCCCCGAGATATTCTTCGAGGGCAGCGTTTTTGTCACCGAGGCCTGGAGGAACTCCTCAGGAGATATCTATGAGCTGTCAGAGGTTGGTAGCAACAGGACAATGATCGATATTTTAACGAGGGGCGAAGCATACGCCATATTACAAAAGCGAAGGATGGTGTCGTTGGAGGACTTTAAGAAGGGTGCTCTGGGCGCCATGTTGGGGCGTATCAGGGCCAGAGGAGGAGACTCGTTCGCACAGAACAAAGATAAAATCGATAGCTTCATTTCGAAGCATCTTTACAATGAGCTGAAAAAGGCGGGCAGGATGTACTGGTGTGGCTTTTACAAGGATGTGCTCAACGAGGATAAGCCTGAAGGAAAGAGGGTGTTGGAGGAGTGTCAAAAAGTGTTGAAGAACCCTGAACTTGCCAAAGGATCTTTAAGACAGGATTCTTCCCAGAAAAAGTACAGGAAGTTCGGAAAGTTCGCTGTGGATAGAGAACGATACACCGGTGATTTGAGCAAGGATGAGGTCGTGCTTTCCATTATCGGTCTGCTAACATCCTTGGACGTTTTCGAATGCGATGAGAGCGAGTTGAACATTAAGGTTGCTGAGTAAGGCGGTTTGAATGCTTTTACCGGAATGCGATGTTTTTGAAGATGAACTTGTTCTCAGTTACAAGGAAAATATCGAGCTCATAACAAAACTGGTTGAGGAAGGACCTGGGTACTTGGACAGGTTCATGGACGAGCAGGTAAAGAAGGACTCTGCAATAGCCAGATACATAAAAAGTCTCAGAAAAAGACTTGAAAGACAGGCGCATAGCATAAGAGAGGAGAGGAAAAAGGGATATTTGCGGAAAATGAAGATCCTGCAAAAGAAAAGGGATGCCGGGTTAAGGGAAGCAACTGAAGAGGCATTGAAATTAACAGACGAACAAAGGGCTCTGCAAGACAGATTGAATGAAATCCTTGAAAGCGCATTGCTTGGCGATGACTTCGTGAAACTGGTGATAGATACCCCCCTGGTTATTGAGGAAGAGAAAAAAGGATTGACGAGAAGGCTCTTGACCAGGATAATCAACTTCTTCAAGATGATAGGACATGCCATCAAGAGTTTTTTTATGTGGCTAAAAAGAAAGGTCGGGCTCGCAAAACCGCAAGCGGAGGAAGATGTGAAGCCCAAAAAACCCATGCTCCTCATCTCATTCCCGTCCATTGCAGGAAGTCTCAAGGATATCGACACGAAATTTGGAAATGCACTTTTCACCTCTTTGAACCTCAGAGAGGAAGTGGAGAAAAGCATGCTGAAGGATAAGAGGTTCAGACGCTCCAGGCTCTCGTGGAGGAGAAAATTTCGAAAGATGAGGTACATCGAGGACGCTAGAAAGACCTTTTACGATAGGCTCGAGAAAAAGATGCATAAGAAGGCTGAGAAGGTAAAGGCAAAAAGAGAGGCTCTTTCAAGAAAGGCCAAGGATCTGAAGGTAAAGGAAAAGAAGGTAAAGGTCGAGGCAAAACAGGAGGAGAAAAGACTAAAGGCCCAAAGGGAAACGGAGGAAAAGCGGATTAAGGAGCAGGTAGAATCCAAACCGAAAGAGAGGGCAAAGAGCAAGGTGATGGAGAAGCTCGAGTATTCGGGATTTATCACGCGCAAAGGCGATGAGCTGCAAATTACAGCACAACTTGTGGACAGATTCGCTGATATCGTTTTTACCACCGAGATACGGAATCTTCCCATGGCATATCACGCCATCTACGGCGCCAGCGAGGTGGAAGGCGTATATGAGAGGGGAAAGTTGAGAATGATAGATGAGATATCCAGAATGGATATAGTGGAGAGCATGGTCAATGCGCGGATTCATCATCCATATGATAAGCATCTTTATGAGGAGGATGTGGTTACATACAGGGATTTAAAAGGTGCAAACAATCACGTGGTGCTGATGTTCGACAAAAGCGGTAGTATGGACGAGAACAAGCGCATACAGGCCGCGAAGAAGGCCATTTTAGCCCTCTACAAGGCAGTGAAGGAAAGGAATCCAAGGAATATCGTGGATCTTGTTGCATTCGATACAAAGGTCAAGGTTATGGACCTTCTCGGCGTATGGAAGAGCGAGGCAAAAGGATTTACAAACACAGGTGAGGCGATCAAGATGGCCCGAAACCTTCTCCAAGAATCTTCAGCAGACAGAAAATTGGTCTATCTGATAACAGATGGCCTGCCGGAGGCATACACAGAGGATGGGAAGGTGTACGCAGGGGATACAGATAAAAGCCTGATTTATGCCCTTAACCAGGCAAAAGAGCTGAGCCATGTTCAGGATGTTCATCTCACGATGATCCTTTTGGAACATAGAGAAAAGATTTACATCGATGCCGCACAAAGAATTGTCTCAGCTTCCAACGGTAAGGCTATAGTGGTGGAGCCCCAAGAACTGGCAGCGGAGATGATCATGGATTTTGCTGCACCATAGCTACTATTTTTTTAGTATCTACAAAAATATTATTATATGGGCGCCATATATAACAACTCCCATGACGATAGAAGGTGTGAAAACCGCGTTGGAATCCCTAAATAAAGGGAATTTCGTGTTGGTTTACGATGCCGACGGAAGAGAGGAGGAAACAGACTTCGTCATCGCATCCCAATTCGTCACTTCGAAGGTGATAAGAACCATGAGAAAAGATGGAGGGGGTCTGATATGTACAACCGTGCACAGACCTGTCGGCGGTAAGCTCGGGTTGCCTTATCTTGCCGATGTTTTCTATAAGATGGGAGAGGAATATCCTGTGCTTAGAGAGCTGATCCCAAATGATATCCCCTACGATACAAAATCATCCTTCGCCATCACGATAAACCACAGAAAAACGTTTACCGGCATAAGCGACAATGACAGAGCCTTGACGATTTCTGAATTTGCGAAGATAGCCGAGAAGGCGATAACTGCTGAGGATGGTTGGACAAAAAAAGAGTTCGGGAGATTATTTCGTGCCCCAGGTCATGTTCACCTTTTGAATGCATCCAAAGAATTGCTTGTAAAAAGGAAGGGTCATACTGAGCTTTCCACCGCTCTGATGGTGATGGCGGGACTGATTCCCACCGCGACCATATGCGAGATGATCGGCGATGACGGCAAATCCCTTTCGAAAACCCCTGCTAAGGGTTATGCAAAGGAACACAACTTGATTTTCCTGGAAGGTTTTGAGATCATGGAGGCATGGAAGGCATGGTCACGGTAATGGCCACCGGAGTGTTTGACCTTCTTCACCTGGGCCATTTGTACTTCTTGAAGGAAGCCAAGAAATTGGGGGATGAGTTGGTTGTTGTGGTGGCTACAGACAAGACCGCGAGGAAGTTGAAGCATATACCTATCACGTCCCAGGACATGAGGGTGGAGATGGTGGGAGAGCTGAAGCCCGTGGATAAAGCTGTTTTGGGCCATGAGGATGACAGATATAGAATAGTCAAAGAATTGAAGCCTGATATCATTGCCCTGGGCTATGATCAGAAGCATGACGAAGAGCGAATAAAGACCGACCTCAAAAATATGGGAATGGATGTGAAGGTTGTAAGGTTAGAGCCCTTCGTCGACCATGATTTGGATGGTACAAGAAAGATCATACGTAAGGTCATAGATTGGTACATCTTCCAGAGTAGAATGGTGGAGATTGAGGGCAACGCAGAGGAGGAGAAGCATTGAGGAAAATAGGCGTGGTAGATACCACATTCGCAAGGTTCGATATGGGCGGCTGTGTTATTGACGAATTGAAGAACCTGGGCACTGGTTTCAGGATAAAAAGATGCACAGTGCCGGGAATAAAGGATCTACCTGTTGCATGCAAGAAGCTGATCGAAGAGAACGAATGCGATATAGTCATTGCCCTGGGAATGCCAGGCGCCAAGCCCATTGATAAGCAGTGCGCACATGAGTCTTCCTTGGGTCTAATTCAAGTTCAACTTTTAACAAACACGCATATTATCGAGGTCTTCGTGCACGAGGACGAGGGTAAAGATGAGAAAGAACTGAAATGGCTGGCAGATAAAAGGTCAAGAGAGCATGCAGTCAATGTTTACAAATTGCTCTTCAAACCTGAATCTTTATCCAAGGATGCAGGTAAAGGGCTTCGACAGGGATTTGATGACACAGGTCCCTTAGATTGAAGGTAAAAAAAAGGAGGAGTGATATATGAAAATCGGTATTGTGGTTAGCGAATTCCACTACGACATCACGATGATGATGTTGGAGAGGGCTAAGGAGCATGCGAAGTTCTTAGGCGCCGAGATCTCAAAGGTTGTTCAGGTGCCAGGTGTATTCGACATGCCTCTTGCAATACGAAGGCTGCTGGAAAAAGAGGAAATCGATGGCGTAGTCACCCTTGGTGCGGTGATAGAGGGCGAAACCGAGCATGATGACATCGTGATGGGCCAAGCAAGCAGAAAGATAACAGATCTTGCCGTGGAATACGGCAAGCCAGTGGGACTTGGAATCACCGGGCCTGGAATGAGCAGGCTTCAGGCTGAAGAGCGTATAGATAGGGCCAAGGCAGCGGTGGAGAGCGTAGTGAAGATGCATGAGAGGCTGAAATAGACAAACTAGAAGATCGTGTTTGAATAGCTGCTTTTAAGACATATCCGCCTATATTTTAAATATCCATAATCAATACCTCCCACGATAAACATGGAACCCCTTGGCGACTGGCGAAGAAGTAAGTACGCATCAGAGATCTCCTCCGAAGATTTCGAGAAGGAAGTCACGGTCGCAGGATGGATCCAGGACATCCGAAACCTGGGAGGCATCGCATTCATCCTTTTGAGGGACAGAACAGGCGTTTTGCAGATCACGGCCATCAAAAAGCAACACGGTAAGGAATTTTTCAAGAAGATCACCACCCTTCCAAGAGAATCCGTGATCATGATCAAGGGCAAGGTTCAACCAAATGAACAGGTAGCTAGCGGTTTTGAGATACTGCCTTCCGAATTGAAGGTATTGGGCCTAGCTAAGACTCCGCTGCCCTTGGGTGTAGTGGATAAGGTAGAAGCAGATATGGACACGAGGCTGGATGCTAGATTCATCGACCTGCGAAAGGAGGAGATCGCCGCCATCTTTAAAATCCGTTCCACGATACTCCGCGCCGTTAGAGAGGTATTTGAAAAGGAGGGTTTCATCGAGGTGCACACGCCCAAGATTGTCGCTTGCGCAACTGAAGGTGGCACCGCCCTGTTCGAGGCCCAGTACTTCGAGAAAAAAGCCTACCTGAACCAATCACCTCAGCTCTATAAACAGATGCTGATGGCCACAGGCTTTGATAGAGTGTATGAAATAGGCCCTGCGTTCAGGGCCGAGGAGCATGACACAACTAGACATTTAAACGAGTTCACTTCCATAGACATCGAGATGGCATTTTCCGATGATGAGGATGCCATGGGGGTTTTGGAGAGATGCGTTTACAACGCTATCTTGAAGACAAGGGGGGAAAACGAGAGCGAGATGAGAATTTTAGGGGCCGACATGGACATTCCCGCATTACCCTTTCGAAGAGTTACCTACTCAGAATGCCTGGATATCATAAAGAAAGATGGTTTTGATATGGAATGGGGCGAGGACTTTCCAATGGAGGCCATGAAGATTCTAGGAGAGAAAATTCCTGACTTCTTTTTTATAACGAGGTGGCCCACGAAAAGCAAGCCCTTCTATACCCAGCCTTTTGAAAACGAACCGGAGATATGCAGAGGTTTCGACCTGCAGTATAAGGAGAAGGAGATCACCTCTGGGGCGCAGAGGGTGAATGATGTCGAGCTGCTGAAAAAGAGACTGGAGGAGCAGAACCTCAATCCCTCAGATTTTAAATTCTATCTGGATGCATTTGAATACGGCATACCGCCTCACTCAGGCTGGGGACTGGGGACTGAAAGATTAACCATGATCCTAACTGGTATGCAGAACATCAGGGAATGTGTGCTTTTTCCAAGGGACAGAAAAAGATTGGTGCCCTAATATGAGTTTCAATCGCTTATACCAATACAAAAACTCCAGATAAATGATGATCACTGGTAATCGAAAATCATGGAGGTTCTATTCCCTCTTGTTTCATTTCCTTGATCCATCTGAGTCTTTTTAGGCGATTGGCCTCTACAAGCCCCGATCTCTTGAAACCCTTCTCGATGTCTGCCAATCTTTCAATTACGGCTCTTAAAGCCTCGATTGTTGGGTTGTTAATGTCCAACTTTGCCATCTCAAATTGTCTTCTTAATACAGGCATTGCATCCACAGGCCTACCGTATTCCTCACTAAAATCGACGATTATTTTGTCGAGGAGCTCAATGAACTCGTTTTTTTCGAATTCGATTCCCCCTATCTTCAAGGGTTTTGGAGCCTCTTTACCATGGAATTCGAGCATTCTTTCCCCCAGGGCATGGAACGCATTTTTCACATTCTCACCGTTTTTTGCACTTGTAAGATAAAATGGCAAATCATATTTGTCTGCAAATTTTCTAAGCTCATCCTCCCTAAATTCTGCATCTTCCATAAGATCGAATTTGTTGGCCATTACAACAAAAGGAACGGGACCTACTATGCTTTGTACATTTGGGATCCAATACGTCTCTAAGCTCTGTAAAGTAGCCTTTTTGGTGACGTCCGCTACCAAAAGAACACCGGCTGTCCCTGGAAGGCTGGATTTATGCAGCTCTATATATCCCTTCTGCCCCAGTATATCCCAGATTTGAAGTCTGAGGTAGTGAACTTTCCTATCCACGGTGATTTCTAAGTCTTTTACAGTGATTTTGAAGCCCACGGTGAGTAAATAATCATCTTCGAACTTATCCACTACGAATCTTTTAATAAGGCTTGTTTTTCCCACCCCTCCATCGCCGAGGAGGATTATTTTTTTCTTTATTTCCTCTAGACCAGCCATAGGCAATTCGCCAGTATTCCCATTCACTTATGTTCGATTAAATAGTTTTGATGAGAAAATCATGTTTGATAACGAAATATGGAAAGTATTGCGCGCTTTTGATATCTCCCTTTTCTTAAATCCATCTCAACCTTAGTCGATCCTTCTTATCAAAGTTGAATAAGTACTTTCCTCATCCCTCAAGCGAGTTGCTTCAACCTGATCAGAGGCAGCATCTATCAGGTAATCCACAACTTTCGCAAGTCCCTCTGTTGTAGGAAATTTGAAGTCCACATCCGCCCGTTTGAATTGTTTTCTTATTATGGCCATAGCAAAATCCAGGTCTTCAAGAAGGTCGCAATACCTTGTCATGATTATGTCCTCCACTTCTATTACGGATAGCTTTTTGTTCGGGCCTATTTCAACATCCATCTCATTCTCAGGAGCCTTGGAAATCCTAAGCTGTGCTCCAATATTCATGTCCGCCCAAGATTTAAGCATCATTTTTCCCAATGAATAAAAAGCCTCATTCACATTCTCACCAGTCTTTGCACTTGTGAGGTAATATGGAAATCCATAATCTTTAACAAGCGTTTCAATCTCGTCCTTTCCGAACCCCGCCTTTAAATCGTTCTTATTGACCAGAACAATCACAGGAATCCCCCCCGCCACGCTGTGTAATGATAATAACCAACTCCCAAATGAATACAAGGTTTCCCTCCTTGAGAGGTCTAATACGATAAACGCACCATTTGCACCTCTATAAGCGGCTTTATTAATCCTGGTAAAGTTTCTCTGGCCAAGAATGTCCCAGATTATCAATGTTAGATTCACGTTAGCGTCATCATCTTTGATAATCATGGTTTTCCTTGAGGTTTTTGTGCCTATTGTAGCTATGTATTTATCGTCGAACTTATCGATTACGAACCTTCGTATCAGGCTTGTCTTTCCAACACCTCCATCACCGATCACACACATCTTCTTCATTATGACCTTAACTTGATTCATCTTCACCACTTTCCAACCGATGATTGATGGCTCTTACCTTTTAAATACCTAGATCTAAATGTTATTTCATTTCCTGTATTTGCTTTCTCCGATACATTTGGGCCTTTTAGTGCGCTTTGTCCTAGCAATCCTCTTTTTCCACTCTCACAGTGATTATAAATTTATATTTGGTAGAAGGTTTATTAATACTAATATCGATTAAATAGTTTTGATGAGAAAATCATGTTTGATTACTAAATTTGAGAAAAATGGTCGCCCAAGGCAAATTCCCGTTTTAGGCCTCCCCGTAGTCCGCATTGTAGGATTTGAGGCTCAACCCTCTTCTCGATCCTACTTTCTTTTGACTCCTAATATGGTACCCTGAGATGCAATTCTACTAATCACGGATTTTACCACACAAAACTTTTAATCGCTAATAATAGATACCGATGAGAGAGGACGGGCAAATGGCAGAAACCATATACACCACAAAGGACATCAATTTGGCAATACGAGAACAGGTAAAAAAGGGTGCAGCCACCAAAATAGAAGGACTCACTGGCCAGGATAACATAGCTGTGGGCTTGAGCACCGATTCAAAAATCACAATATTAGGCGCTGCTGGTGACTTTTTTGGAGCTTTGACCGACGGAACAACACTTTTGCTCATAGGCAACTCAGGCAGATTCCTGGGGGATACTATGCTGAAGGGGAAAATCGTTGTTAACGGGGATGTGAAGGATGGTACAGGAACAAACATGTGTGGCGGAGAGATAATAATTAAAGGAAACGCTGGCTCAAGAGTCGGAGCAGGGATGAAAGGCGGGTTGATAATTATAGACGGGGATGCTGGTGATGAGCTGGGCATACACCTCTATCATGGAGACATAGTTATTACCGGTGATGCAGGAAAAAAAGTGGGCAGGTTCATGCTGGGTGGCAACATCTTCATAAACGGTGAAATAGGAGGCCTTGGAGAGAACGCAAGGAGCCAAAAACCCGATAAGAACGACAAATTGAAGCTAACCAACTACCTCACAGAGCAGAACATATCAGGAGAATTCAAATTCAAGAAGGTGACGAGCTTGAAGGGAATACCTTTTAATGTCATCAAAAGCTCATTTGGCCTGACCCCGAATGAGCAACAAGGCAGCGCAAAGAAGTTAAAGGCGTAAAAGAAAAGTGATAAAACATCCATAGAGGCGGTCTATTGAAGGAAATAGAGCTAAAAGCGAGAAACGGCAAACCTAGGCTCAGAGGCTTGACAGAAGAGGACATGGCCTCAAAGTTGGATGAGCTGGCCCTCTCGCCTTCTGTAACTCCAGATACTAGAAGTTCAAAAGAGAAGAACACAGATGTCATAATTGGGGAGGGGAGAGACCTGAGATTCCCTCTGCTTTTGAGTTATCCTCTTTTTGTGGATACCAACCAATTCGGTATGGTGAATAAATCTGTAAGGATAGCTTTAGCTTATGGGGCAAGCATCGCAAAAACCCCAATAAACCTCTGCGAGGGAATCTTGCCAGAGGAAAAAAGAATGGCAAAGAAAGTTAAGGGTGATTTTATACTTCAATGGTCTCCGTTCAGAATAGGCATAGGCATAAAGACCCTTGCTAAAGGGAAGGGTATAGTTATAGACCTAGGTGGCACCCAACACCCAAATACAGTTTTGTTGAATGAGCTTCTTGATAGGATGCAGGGCAAAGGTGGATTGGTTGGTGGCGAGGCACTCGGCCCAAGGCGTCACCTTGATATATCCTCCTCGAAGGATATCAAAAAACATGTGGAACTTTTAAGGGAGGCTACAGGGTACAATGTACCGATCATGGTGAAAATACCCCCATGGGAAGTTTATGAAAATACGAAATCAGCTCTTGAGGCAGAGGCTGATGCCGTGATTATTGACACGAGCGCAGATCCATTTTCAACACCGGCCTCCATAAACCGGACCTTTACCTGGCCGCTCATTGGTCCGATACCCCCAGCAATGAAGGCCTTTAAGGCAGCTAATGCACGAAAAAAGGGGATTAAACTGCTGGTTTCAGGGGGATTTCGTAACGGCGCCGATATTGTAAAAGTCCTGGCTTTGGGTGCAGACGCAGTCGGTATCGTAGAATCCGCATCTATTGCAATTGGCTGCGACTTGTGCGGAAAATGTTATAAGGGGGAGTGTAAAAAGGGCATCGCTACAAGGAATCCCCAGCTGAAGTCCAATTTTGATTGGAAGATCGCAGGTAAGAGGCTCGCCAATTACATAAAGGCCACAAAGAAAGAGATAGAACTTCTCCTGGAATTTATCGGTGTAGATGGTGTCCAAGATCTCAGTAGCAGGCACGTAATGGCCTTGACCTACGATGCTGCTGCAATCACGGGTATCAAGCTTGTGGGCTATGATCGCGAGCTGCCAATGTGGTTCCATTGAGGATGGGCATTCATCCCCCGGTGAAAAGTCCGATTTCATTGAATTCAATAGATCATTGGCATCTCCACAACGCTAGAGTGAATTATTGTTTTACCAAATGTTTTTGATTAGGTAAGGAACTCGACTCCTAATCCAGGGGAACCATCCCGCTCCCACCCAACTTTAATATACCCTAAAGGATATATATTCCCTGAGGTGTAGAGGGATGTTATTTGTAACTTCATTGAAAGCACTACATGGTCAGTATCTAGAGGCGATCAAGGTTTTTAAACATCCGAAAATTCCGGAAGGTGTGGAAATAAAGGAATTTTTAGGGATTTTTGGAAATATCGACGCAATCGTGATTTTCACTGCAACTGACGAGGCCACCGCAGCCGATTTCACTGTACAGTTCGGCCATGTTGCAGATGTTTGCACCGCCGTGGGACTACCCATCGAAGATTTAAGGTGGACCAGATAAGCTGCATCAATTTGAAAATTATGTGTGGATGGGCCCATAGCCTGTTTATACCTGAAAATTTCATCTTTTGATTACATTCAACTATTGTAGTTTGAGTCTAAGTCCATTGGAACGGATGAGAAGTATGTCCATAAAAATGATTTCATGGAACGTGAACGGCATTAGAGCCGCGGTTAAAAAAGGCTTGATGGAGTGGATGGAAGAAAGCAATGCAGATATATTATGTTTTCAGGAGACGAAAGCTTCTCCTGAGCAACTGTCACAAGATGTCCTAAACCCAACCGGATATCATTCGTATTGGAACGCGGCAGAAAAAAAGGGATACAGTGGTACCGTTACCTACTCCAAAATCGAACCCACGAGGGTATTATACGGCATGGGCGAACCAAGATTCGACTCAGAAGGGAGGATGGTGATCACGGAATATCCTGAGTTTGTGTTGTTCAATGTATACTTCCCTAACGGTAAAAAGAATAAGGAAAGGTTGAGGTATAAACTGGACTTCTACGATGCCTTTCTATCGGTGGTTGATAGTCATAAGAAGAAGGGGAAGGGAATGATAGCCTGTGGTGATTTCAATACCGCCCACAAGGAGATGGATTTAGCAAGGCCAAAAGAAAACGAAAATGTCTCAGGTTTCCTACCAATTGAAAGGGAATGGATAGACGATTTCATATCCCATGGGTATACCGATACCCTCAGACAATTCAACAAGAAGCCAGGACAATATTCTTGGTGGGATTACAAGACGAGGGCGAGGGAGAGAAACATCGGCTGGAGGATAGACTATTTCTTTGTAAGCAATGACCTCTTGTCCAAACTCAAGGATGCTTTTATACTGAACGAAGTTATGGGTAGCGACCATTGTCCTGTGGGAGTGGTTATGGATCTCTAGGTGATTTATCCATTGACTTTTGCACCGCCTTCAAAGTCTTGCTGAACACCCCCATAAGAGTGTGAAACTCCCATTTGGAAAGGACCGCCCTGCCCAGTATCCTTTGAAACATCACGGTCGTCTTTTTCTTCTTGTGCTCCGGATAATTTATGGCATCAAGAAGTTCTTTAAAATGCTCCAACACCTTGTCCCTTTCAAATCTGGATGCTTCCCGTATTTCTTTCTTTTTGCCTTGAACACTGAATATCTCATAAAAAATTATCGAGGCGGAATGCGAAATGTTCAGTATGGGGTATTCCTGTGAGGCAGGAATCGTGATCACGGCGTCGCATTTCTCCAATTCCGTGTTGTAAAGGCCGTAATTCTCCCTGCCGAATATTATGCCTACTCTTCCCTTTATATCCCTCATTTTAACGGCGAATTCTTTTGGACTGAGGTTTTTCCTAAGATGCTTCTTATCGCTTTTGGTTTCGAAACCAGATGTGCCAACGATAAAGTCTAAATCTTTGATGGCCGAATCGAGATTTTCGTGTAACTTCGCATCTTCCACGATCTCTTTTGCATGCATGGATCTGCAATAGCATTCATTTCCAATCTCGCAAGGATTAACAAGTATGAGGTCTTTAAGTCCAAAATTCTTCATGGTTCTTGCCATGGCACCGATATTTCCCTGGAACTTTGGCTCATCTAGGATCACCTTATACTCTGGCATTTTCACACCCAAACGGTAGAAAGAGGATTGGCTATTAAATTGTTGTTATAATATCCTTCATTTGCTTACTTCTTTTGGGAAACGGGGCCCAGGCAAATCTCATAGTAAAAAGATTTTTAATGCAAGTTCGTGTTTATCGAGAATCAGTGGGACTATGAGATATGCCCTAAAGTTCGGCTATCATGGCAAGAATTTCTCAGGTTATGCACGTCAACCCAATTTAAAGACCGTGGAAGGTGAGATAATCAAAGCCCTCAAGAAGACAACCATGGTAGTCAACCTCAAAGATGCAAATTTTCAGAGCGCGTCCAGAACAGATAAGGGTGTGTCGGCAATTGGAAATGTAATTGCCTTCGATACAGATTTCAGATGTGATGAGATTCTCTTGGCAGTGAATGCACATTTGGAGGAGATCTGGTTTTATGGGATAAAAGAGGTGAAAAGCTCTTTCAAACCCAGATACGCAAAGCAGAGATGGTACCGTTATTATCTTCTTGATAAGGGCAAAGATCTAAAAAGTATGGAGGAAGTTGCAAATGTTTTTCTAGGCATGTATGACTTTTCGAACTTTGCCAGGATGGAAGAGGGAAAGAACCCTGTAAGAACTTTAGATACAATCGAAATTTCCAAAGAAGAAGACATCATCATTCTCGACTTCAAAGCCCAGAGTTTTTTGTGGCAAATGATAAGGAGGATAGTTAAAGCAATGATGGATGCAACACAAGGGAAAATCTCGCTAGGTGATATTCACAAAGCACTTACCGGAAAACAAAAAATGGATTTTGGTATGGCTCCTGCCAAGCCTTTGATACTCATGGATGTGCGCTATGATTTTGATTTTAATATCAATAGAATGAAATTGGGGGATCTTGCGACTTCCCTTGAAAAAAACCTAGGCACGCTTTCCATCGAAAGTTTAATCTACGATCGTATGTTAAGAATCGTGGAAGGCTGAATTGTGAAGAACCCCTGGTCTATATACCAGTGGCATCTAACGGACCAGTGGTTCTGCACACTAAGTCCACAGGAATGCGTCAGCATCCTGGGGAGACAGTGCCGAATGGCACAGTATCCGCCAGTCTTAACTACCAGTCAAATAGACTGGTGGAATGTCGGTTTAAAAAAATGATGTATCATGTTGTTGAAGGTGATATAGTTGCGTCCGACATAACTGAATGCTTTTTTATTGTGACACCCTCACCTATCACACTGTCCTTAAGTTTTACATCATCCTCCAAGGTGCAATTGTTTGACACGATGCTGTTCACCACCTCACATCTCCAGCCCAAAGAACTGCCGCTCATGATTATGCTGTTTTGGATAACAACCCCTCTATCCATCCTAACGTTGTCGTATATACACGCTTTTTCGAGCGTGCTGTTCCTTCCCACCTCTATTCTGTCACCGATATAGCAAGGCCCTTTGATTTTAACGTCCTTTTCGAGAACCACAGCATTCCCAATCATGATCTTTCCCTCTGTACTGACATCTTGAATGTCCAATTCTTTTCCCTTTCTCTCCACAACCTCGAATGTAGCTTTGAGGAGATCGCTTGGCCTACCTATGTCCATCCATAGCCCCGAGATGATTGTCCCATATATCGGTAGGTTTTTTTCCAACAATAACGGGAACACGTCCTTTGAAAAATCGAACATCTGGTTCTCAGGAATGAAGTCGAGGACCTCGGGCTCAAGAACATATATCCCTGCATTAATAAGATTGGAGAAAATCTCCTCCTCTTTCGGTTTCTCTTTGAACCTGATGATCCTGTTGTCCTCATCCAAACCCACAATCCCAAACTCGGTCGGGTTCTTGACTTTGGTCAATGCCATTGTGGCAACCGCTTTTTTTTCCTTATGGTAATCGAATAAAGCTTTGATATCCACATCAGCAAGCACGTCACCACTGGCAACTACGAATGTCTTATCTAGAAATTCCCCCACGTTCTTCACGGCCCCAGCCGTACCAGCCGGGCTCTCCTCAAATGCATAGAGAATGCTCGCGCCGAACTTCTTTCCGTCCCCGATGCTTTTGATCATAGTATCTGACATGTATCCTGTGGTCACGATGATTCTCTTGAATCCTGCTAAGACCAGCGATTTGATCATATAATCGATACACGGTTCCCCTACAATCGGTATCAAGGGTTTTGGCCTGTTGTAAGTGAGGGGTTTTAACCTGGTGCCCACTCCACCCGCAAGTACCACGGCCTTCAATTTCTCACATCTCCACTTTTCCTTTCTTCAACAATTTTTCTACGCTCTTCTTGGCATATTCCTCCAATTCCTTCTCATCGTCCAAGGCCTTTTTCACGGCGATGTTCTGCTCCCTTATGATTTTCCTTGCCTCCGCCCGCTCTTTTCTCTCTTCTTTTCTTATATCCAATATCTTCTTCTTCATCTCCGTGGCTTTTTTATGAAAGTTGTCAGCGCGCTCCCTTATCTTCAGGTATTTCTGATGCTTCTTGTTCCCCTCATTGATAAGAACTGATATCTCGTTCATCAAGGTGGTGACCCGTTCATGGTATTCCTGACTCTCGTCTGATAGACGGACTACTTCCTCATGCTCGGTATCGGCCTGTTTGAAAAGCTCATCTATCTTGGCGTTCAGTTCCTCGACATTGGCCACTATGTCAGTCTGTTCCTTCATGAGTATCTCCATTTCTTTGAGCTCCTTGGATTTGGACTTGATCTTCTCAAGCAGTTCATTCTCATCTTCCAGGGACATAGAAGTGGTTTCCTGCTTGATCTCCATTCTAGCGATTTCCTTTCTCACTTCCTCTATGGACTGAGGCAGGTTTCTTTCGATTTTACCCCCTTTCTTCTTCTTGAATGCGATGAGCTCTTTCGCCTTTTTCTGGAGCTCGTTTCTCTTCTTCTTGTGCTCCCTCATCTTTTTGACAAGTGCATTTCTGAGCTCCTTTTTCTCCTTCATCTCATCTGCCAACTTCTTTCTCTGTTTGTGGATTGCGTTCCGCTCGTCCCTGTAGATGTTGGCCTCGGCGTTCAACTGATCCCTTTTTTCGATTTGGGATTGATATCTCTTCTCCGCGCTATCCAGTTCGGTTGGCTGTTTCTTTTTCTTTGAGCCTTTTCTCATCTTCTAGGAGAATTTGTTGTTATTATAAAAAGGATTCGGCTGGGGTTTCATGGGAAAAAGGTAATATTCGTGGGGTTGGGGGGCATTGTGCATGCTATTATTGTCAAAGATCAACGCTTTAATACGTTTATAGCCACTCGGATATCTCTGAATGTCCTTGCAATTAATTTGAGTATTTCTCCCTTTCGCAGTCCTCTGATCTTCAAATCCACATTTCGACTCATAAGATCATACCGTGCAATCAGAGACTTTTCATCAACGGACTCGATCATTCTTTGCAGGAGTTCTGCCAGTTTCATCTTGTTATCATACACGGTAAAATCGATTTTAGGTAGCATGTAGGCGATATCTATGAAATCCTTGAATTCCTGACGTTCTGTAAAAGTAATAACTTTTGAAATGAAGGTTCGTTCCATACTATAAAAAAT
>JAZGAR010000046.1:0-9795 GCA_036475875.1 Thermoplasmata archaeon | reverse complement strand
GAGTTTTTTCATTTCATCAGGTAGGTCCCCTATCTTTTCTGTGAGACTCTTCTCCAGTGACTTGAGGTTTTTTTCCTTCTCCTCGATTATCTTCTTCAGTCTTTCCTCATCCACGGTGGTTTTCTTCAGTTGGGTTCTCAATTTCTTCATTTCCGATTCTCGAATCTTCATCTGTTGGTTCTTGACGTACTTTATGACCGCTATACTGCTTTTCTTAACCTTCGCTAACTCGGCCTCGATATCCTTCCTCTTCTTGATCTCACCCTGGAGTTCCTTATTAAGCTCAGCTGTCTCGGTTATCAACTGTATAGGATCAAAATCCTTGGTCTTTAGCTTCTTCAACTTGTCCCGCAGGCTCTTCTTGAAGGCTTCCAATTCAGATCTGAGCTCGTTAACTTCATCTTCCCTGGTCTTAAGCTCCTGCCCCATCTGCCTTATCATGTTATCTTTTTCTACGAGCTTCTCCCCCACCTCGCCTGATGGAACCGCCTCACGCACTGGTTCCTCGGAGAGCCACTCGTCCAACGCCTCTCCGCCGCCCTCACCCGTTAGCCAACTCTTTAGGGCATCATCCTTGGCCCCGCCCTCCACTGCTGTTTGATTGGTCGCAACCGGACCGTTTGCCGCCGGGGTCTTGCCTAGCCATACCTCCAATGCACTCTCACCAG
Organism: Thermoplasmata archaeon; assembly: GCA_036475875.1. Classification (GTDB taxonomy): domain Archaea; phylum Thermoplasmatota; class Thermoplasmata. The sequence continues at coordinate 9,127 of JAZGAR010000046.1, read as the reverse complement.
CCTCACCGCTAAGCCATCTTGCTAACGCATCATCTTCTATATTCGAAGAATCTTTATTGATGGCAGTGGTGGGATTTGAGCTTTTGTTCTTATCAGGCATTTTTTCCTCCTTGCCTTCACCCTTTACTTCCCTTTTTTCCTTCTTTTCGACCTTCTTTACCAAGTCTCCACTAATATCGCTGCCACACGCATCGCATTTTGTGGAGTCCAAACCTAAGAGCTCTCCGCACATTGGACATATCTGAGCTTCACCATTCGCAGGAAGGGGTTTTCCCTCGGGACCTGGATTTTTCTTGGCTTTAGGATTTTTCCCAGTCTTTTTACTACGTGCCTTGCCTTTCTTGATAGCCAAAATTGGGCACCTCTATGTGCTTTAGATCGTTGTTCGCTATTTCAAACAACCTTTCTTTTTGGGCGTTTGTATTCGATTGTTCTCTCGGTTTTTGTTTCCATTTATACTATATTATCAACACTATAAATAAGTTTCACATTAAATTTCACATCAAATTGCGTTCCTAATCGCGTATTAACCGCTTTTTTCCTTAAATATCACCACCCTATTGGATAAATATCACCAATACCTATTTTATCTTACAATTTTGTTATCACAGGGTAATAATAGAAACAGGTTGTAACCAAATCCCAATCTTCACCGAGATCAGAATCTGGAGGACCCCCCCAAAAGCCAAGGGCCTGTGTGAGGGTAATATTGACGGACCATTCACCAATACCATTTGTTTTGGTCCAATTCACGGCCAGATCCATCTCCAGAATCTCTTTGGATTCGGCCGGAATATCGAACGGTTCAGGTATCTCGTTCAGGTTTCCATTCGAAGGAGCATTAACAATGATCTGTTCTTCCGTGCTGGGACCGCCTTCATACGTTTTGTCGGTTGGTGACGTGATGTTCATGATGAACTCATCGTTCGGTTCAGGTTCAGCAAGGGGTGGATCTCCTAGGTATGGCTTATCATCATCCCATGTCAGAACGAAGACCAATTTTGTCATGTTGAGAACGTTTATATTCTTTTGACGATGCTCACTTTCTTCTTCTTCATTATAGCCATTGAATTTACCAACCTCCAAGCTGTAGGTATCCCAAGTAACTTGATATGTTCTAAATTGAACCTCGAATTCACGGGATGTCGCAGCATTAGCATCGTCGTTGTCGGTGACCGTGAGCGTGACCCTAAACCACTCTTTGGAGGTGTAGACATGCGAAACACTCATGCCCGTATCATTGGTACCATCACCAAAATCCCAAAAATAGTCCATAACGAATCCATCGGGATCATAGGTGTCGTTGGCCTGAAAATACACCTCTTCATGAATGTAGGCAGGAAGCGATATGTTCATATCAGGCCTCGGCAGTTCGTTTACATGGATGGTCATGGTCTGAACAGCCTTCTTGTTGTTATCATCCGTGACAATCAGGATTATGGTGTAATTACCTCCTTCTTCATAATCATGGCTGGCATACTTACCTGTGGCATTCGTGCCGTCATCAAAATCCCAGTAATATTTAACGATCTCTCCATCCCTATCATAAGAATCATTGGCATAAAAAGTCACCGTTTCGTTCACATCGATGAAGACGGCGCTTGCTTTCAAGTTTGGCTCAGGAGGTAGGTTTTCACCCAAACGGATACAGCCAGGGAAAAAGATAAGTGATAAGATTAAGATTGCTGTAATTACCACAGCCTTATTCATAATGCATCCCTTTTCCCTATATAGCATTTTCATATTTAAACTTTGTTGCATTCTCAGAATAAGCCAGATACCGTAAATTGCCCTTTTTACCAACAGGTTGATTGTTGATGTTGATTCCTTATGTCTCTTTGTGATCAAGTGTCCAAATCTATGTGTAAAGTTATCGATTTAGATACTCAAAACTGATAGCGGGAAGCTATTTTATAAATATCATCTCAGGGTATAATTTAAACTGTAATCCCTACTCTTCAAACCGATTACAATGGTGAGATATTTGAACCGAAAGGAACTGGATCGATTATTAAAAATGATGATGATCATTCATAAAGACAGAAGTGTGGCCAGAATTCTTGCGGCGACTATGAGAAAACCCTTAAACGGCCAGCAGATCAGCAAGATATGCGACATACCGCCTGTACAATGCTTCCGCACGATAAAGAAGTTGAAAGAAAACGGTTTTTTAAAGGTCGTGAAAAAAGTGAGGGTAAAGGGGAGGCCTGATACACCTGTTTTCTTCTATAAAGCTCAATTGGATCAGAAATTTTTTCACTTTGAGAACGGGAGGTTCAAGGTGAAGATCCCTGCGGTATTTCGTCTTTCAAATGGCAAAGAAATCGAGTTAAAACCCCTGTTTGAGTCACATTCAAGTGTAAATTAACAAAGTTTCGTGATATTTTCCACTTGTTTCAATATATCCCCTCTTAAAATATCACTCTCCAATATGTGCCAGTATCCCTCATAAATAACTTTACTCTAACTATATTAAAACGGAAGGTTTTTATATGGTTTCATCCATAATTTTTATACGTGATAATCATTTGAGAGAATCACAAAAACTGTCTCACACAAAAAGTGACGATAGGAGGGATGTCTATGAGCATTTGGATATGGCTTCAACCGGATAAAAAGGCCTGGAAGGTCATATCGGACTATCGAAAAGGGATAATCATGGTATACAACGAAAAAGGAGAGACCATCTTAGAAAAGAAAGGACTCAGCAGGGCAGTTATTTCGATTGTCGAAGCTAACTTCCTTAGCATGGTGGCTACAAAGCTCTCTGATTATAAATCAGATGTCGATTATTCTTCAGCATCTAAAACATCGATACACATGGAAAACCCAATGTACGTATGAGCATATAGGGAATCAATCAATATTTCCTATAATGTTCTTTTTTATTTTTATATCTAGCTTGATCTCTATATCGGAATTATATAGGTCAAAAAATCACTATATTACCCCTCTCCCAAGTTCGTATCTCCCAATTCAAGAATTTGTATTTTCGTCATCCTTCAAGGAGATTGAAGTTTTTAATTTGGTGCAATAATCCCATATTCCGCTTGTATTTGCTTTATTCATCTTCTAAATTACTTAGATCTTCACATCAAAAAAACCAGGAAAGCATATATATCATTTTGGGAAAACTTCAGACAACATGAAACTAAAATTGATAATCAGGCCTGATAGCCAGATACGATATTATATAAGACATAAAAACAATTTTTTTAGGCTAAGAAAAACAGGAAAAGGGGAATAAAATGGAAGAAAATGGTATGAATCCTATAGAAGCGTCGAAGATAATAACCGACGAATACTCGGCAAAGATCCTTGTTGCCACCTATAAGAAGCCAAAGAGTGCATTGGAGCTAAGCCACAGGTTTGGTATACCGATTGCCGCGTGTTACAGGAGGATACATCTTCTGGAGAAGGTGGGTCTTCTCACCTGTGTTGACAAGGTTCTGACACAAAAGGGCAAGAGGATCAAGATATACCTTTCACAGCTGAAAAACGCCTACATATTCTTTGAAAAGGGAAAACTCAGGGTGAGGTTCGAGCTTAAGACAGGCACCGTTGAGAACTTTGGCGGTGAATGGACACCTATGGATGAGTCAGATACCGATTACTGGCCATCCGCTTGATCCTTTTTTATTTTTTTACTCTTTTTACACTACCTACTTCTGCACTCACCAATTTTATAATTAAGTTGTTCATCCTTTTATTGTTATTTTGATACTTAGGCTCCAATGTGATAACCAAATATGATAACTGCCAGTGATAACCGAACCAAAAATAGTATAGCATCTAAAGACCAATGATAATATGATGCGATATGGCAGAAGAACAGTTAAAGATGGACCCTTTTAAGGCGTCAAGCTTCATCTCCGACAAATACGCAGGCAAAATTCTTGCTGCGACCTACAACTCACCGAAGAGCGCTAAAGATTTATCTAAGATATATAACATTCCCATCGCGGCGTGTTATCGTCGCATTCGTGAGTTGGAAAGGCTCGGCCTTTTGGTCGTTGCTGGCGTGGTATATGATAGTCGAGGCAAAGGCACAAAGCTTTACCAGTCCCAATTAAACGGTGCATATGTTTACCTTCTAGGTGAGAGACTTAAGGTGTATTTCAAACTCTCCTCGGGAGTGTCATTGCTAATGACGTCACGGGCTTCCTAAAAAGGAACTCTAACCATCCAGAAGTTTTGATTTTGTTGATCGGGACACCTTGAGATACTTATCCCCGGAGAATCTATCGGATGCTCATTTTTTGCGTGGGAAGTTACTCCACCTTGGTTTTTATTAGGTCCTCCTCCTACTATTCCCAAGAAAGATTTTTAATCCCCAGGCTTCCCTTCCTCTTTTGATATCCCTTTTGGTCCATCATCTTCCAGTTTTTGAGGTGAAGAGGGTAACACGTCCTTTATTCCTGCAAATTCCACACCGCACCTGGGGCATTTATTAACTTTCGCTTCGATCTCTTTGCCGCATATCGGACACACTAATACCTCTATTTCCACGACCTCCACTTCTTCAGCCCCCACAATTTCCGGTAATTCCTCCTTGACACTTTCTATGTACTCGTCGAGTTCTTCACCAGCCACATTTTCGGGATCTTCCCAATCCATCCAATCATCTTCGAATTCCTCTACCTGAGCCTCTATTTGAGGTTGAGCAGGTAAATGCTCTGATTCAAGAGTTTTACCTTCATTTTTAAGGACCAAGCTTCCTATCATGGCCTTTATGCCCTTTAACGGGGCCATATCCCCATCCCAGTCCTCGAATATCGAGCCATACTCCTCGTTGATCTCTAGCATGAGCTTTTTCACGCGGTCACGAAGCTTAGGACCGTAACCCTCGAATATTACGGCCAAATAGAGATACTGCGATCTCTCAATGAGGATCTTGTGTTCACCGAACTTCATCTCATCAAGTTCCCAATCATCCTCGGAGGATTGATCTGAGAAGACATCATTGATGAAGCTCTGGACCGCGGTGAACATACCACTGACTGCTATATCCTCCAACTCCGAGCTCTTCTCTTGAGATAGATGGGCAATCGGAGGTCCGCTCTCATGGATTAAAAACACATCATATACCCAATACCTGCTCCTCCTCCTTTGAAATGCAAATGCGCCACTAACGGTTCCAATAAGGAATAAAAATACCCAAGGCCAAGGGATCAGATCCCAGATAGTGGGTGCAACGGGTATGGGGCTGGGTTCACCTATCCTAATGCTCTCGCGGGTTTCAAGTTGACCATCACTAACGGTGATCGTTACAAAATCATTGTAAGTACCGTTGGGGTATTGGAATATCAGAATGGTTCCAACCAAAGTTACATGGTCCTGGCCAATCTCACTCTCCGCAGTGATTACCAGCTCGGATAAATCGTTATCGACATCATCGATGTACTGCGAAAGATCCAAGAGCCATTGCTCTTGATCTTTCATTTCCTGCCTTGGAATGCTTCTTATTGTCGGCGCATCGTTCACAGGCACAACAACAACGAGGATCTTGTCCTCAACCAAGGCCCCATATGGATCTGTGGCCCTGAATGTAACGATCTCGAAGCCGTACCAATTCTCCGGAGCCGAGAAATCCACGGTCAGATCGTCATTGATGGTAACGTTGATGAATGTCGTGCCGTTAGTGTAGTACAACGCATCTCCGTCAATGTCAAGGAAATAGTTGCTCAAGAGGAAAGCATTCTCCAAAACAGTGTCCTCCTCAAATACGATATCCGGCAGTTTATATATCAACTCAGGTGGAAAATCGTCTGTTACGGATATTTGGATCCGTTGAAACGCGATCTCAATACCGTCGGAAACGTAGATCGTCACAGGAATTGTTGCACCGTTCATTGACTCTGGGTAGTTCACTCTTATGCCAAGCTTGTTGTATCGTAGAATCCAGATGTTATTAGTTGGCTCTGATGTCCAGACCGAGAGTTCAGAGGTGAGATTATCTAAATCAAAGATATAGGGAGAAAGATCGAGTGAATAGGGAAAATCGTAGTGGACAACTAGGTCAGGAACACCAGATATCACAGGGCCGTCATTAACTGGTATGACCGTCACAGTTATGGTGTCCTCCACTATGGCGCCTATAGGATCCTCTGCCCTGAATGTTACAAGATCGGTGCCTGTCCATTGTCCCAGGGCTGTTATGTCCACAGTGTTATTCTCGTTGATATCCACCCTTATATTGAAGTAACCAGAGGAGAAGTATAGACTATCACGGTCTCTATCAATAAAATAATCGTCTAAATCAAAGACATTATAGACGGTGGAGTTCTCTTCAAGAACCACATCAGGTAGCTCGTTTACAAGCTCAGGCACCCAATCCGAGGTGACCGTGACCACGATCACTGTTTGAGCAGTACCAGTTCCGTCAGATAATGTCAGCGTGACCAGAATGCTCTCGTTAAGCCTGCTTTTTGGGTAGTGGAAAGTCACCTTCAAGCCGTTCACCTCTGCATAGCCGTTCCCTGAGTCAACCGTGGACTCTGAGGTAAAGATGCTCAGCTTCTCTATCGGAGTGTCAACATCGTGAACATAGAAGGTATAGTCAAAGGGATGGGGATCATCTTCATCAATGCTTGGATCGTCGTAATGGGCGAAGAGATTAGGAGGCTGGGGGTAAAAGTAAGGCGGGTCATTAATAGACGTGATATTGATCCATAGGACTTGAGAAACCTTTACACCGCTGCTATCCTCAAGCCATAATATCACCTCGTCATTCCCCGAAGCCTTGGGCACAGGTATAAATATCAGGATGTTGGTCATGTTCTCTCCAACAACGGTATAAAGTGATGTGTTTTCCCCGGTGATGTACCATTTCAGCTCGGAGATGGAATCCTCAAAGTCGAATCCGTACTCGCTGAGATCCAGAGTCCAAGGGGGGCAATCCTCGTATTGTTCTTGGTTTGGCACAACCTTAAGAATCGTTGGTGCTTGATTTCCTGAAATGGGTGTCACTATCACGGTAATGTACGCCCTATCTATCAATGAATCCGTATCTCTTACCGTGAGGATCACGCTGTATTCTCCTTCTTTCGGATAGCTGAAGGTTGTACTTGGTGTTGTCTCCACGGAAAAGTTGCCCTCTCCAAAATCCCAATAATAGTACTCTATACCTTCATCGTCATGGGAGGAGGAAGCGTCAAAAGTGATGATCTCATCCACCTCGGCTGTTATCTCATCATTCTCAACGATCGCTGTCGGCCCGGTATTTCCAGGGCTTTGGAACCATATCTCGACATTTGTGGTGCCTAACGGAACATTGCCTATGACCATACCATAATCCGGAGTATAATAATAACCCTCGCCCTCGATCCATGTCTCGCCGTTCACCCTGACCTCGTATGCAATGGGAGTATCCTTGAAGGAGAGGTTTTCTATGGGCCTGTTATCCAGTGTTATGATGTTCACCGTGAAAAGGTCTCTTTCGATGAAGTACTTTTTATAAAGATCACTGTCGTCATAAGGGCTCCTGCCAGTGACCCTCTCGGATTTATCTTCGTACAAGGAGCGGGAGTCGATTCCCAACACCTTTATGTTTGCAGTTTTCACTTCCAGGATATGAGTGGGCGTGTAGTACGTTAAATCGATGATACCGTAAGCACTTTGGTTCCAACGCTCAACATAGTAATGGCTTTGATAACCATCCCTTGGAAAACTTAAATGATAGGTGTACTCATCAGCCATATCGTCGATGACAGAGTCTATATAGATGTCCGCAATGATGGGTATGGCGGACGTTATCACTATTATAGATAGGCAGGCGATATAGAGGTAGACCCAGGCCTTTGTTCGGCTTTTATCGTGCTTCTCTACGCTATTGCGCAAATCCTGTTTCCCGCTATTTTTATTCCCACTCATTTGCACACCTTTATTATTCAAGTTCCTCCTTTATCCTTAGAGTTTTGAGACCTTTTATTCCTCTTCTTCTTGATGCATTTCTTTCTCCAAACCGTGAATGTTATGAGCATGATAGAAATAGGAATCGCGATATCCGTAAACTCAGGTATAACTTCTGATATATACAAACCGTACACTTTTCCAGCATCCGTGGCAGATGAGGGAAATTCCCCGGCCTGGGTATCATAATGAGGCATACCAACAACAATTACATTATTACTGCCACCGCCAAGTTTAAGAGCAAGGGAAACCGACCATCCGAAATGCCCGTTCGTCTGTGTTCCGTTAAAATGATAATCTGCGATGGAATCCATTGAGGAGCCGCCATTGAATATATAGACTCGACCACAGTCTGTGGTCGAACCGTTATCCCAATACGGTGCACCTATTATAATATCAGGAGCGCCATCGTTGTCGAGGTCACCTGCGCTAGAAACGGAGTATCCGAACTTGTCGCCATTGTTTTCGCCTGTGAGCGTCACATCGGCTGTGGTGTCAATAGAACTACCCCCATTATAGATGTATGCTCTGCCTGTGACTTTTGTAGCGTTGAACTTCTGTGCGTAGATGTCCCTATCGCTGATGCGACGGTCCTCCCAGACAACAATCACATTCCCGTTCGAGTCAACGGCCACTGCAGGATATTGTTTGTTACCTGTGTCATTCTGGTTGATCTTTTGATCTGAAGAGCCCCATTGAGCGATTCCATCAGAGCAAACCTTCTGAGCATAGATATCATAATCTGAGTCCCGATCGTCATGCCAGACAATGTACGAATTTCCTTCGGAGTCAACCGCAACATCCGGTGTCCACTGGGGATCACTATCGGAATTCTGGTTGACCTTCACGTCCTGCGAACCCCACTGTGCATTTCCACCTGGATCCAGCATCTGCGCATAGATATCGTCGTCGGTGGCGCCATTGCGCTCATCCTGCCAGACTACGATGGCATTACCCTTAGAATCTACGGTGACAGCGGGTTCATATCGAGATACAGAGTCTGAATTCTGGTTGACCTGTTTGTCTGTTGAGCCCCACATGGTATTTCCAGAAGAATCGAGTTTCTGAGCGTAGATATCTTGTTCTGGGGTACTACGGTGATCACACCATACCACAATAACATTATCGTCCGAAAACATGGCCACATCTGGGTTATGCTGGGTTTCAGTATCCGAGTTCTGGTTGACTTGCACGTCCGAAGATCCCCACTTTGCAA
>JAZGAR010000045.1:0-5214 GCA_036475875.1 Thermoplasmata archaeon | reverse complement strand
AACATCTCTGATAGAAGCTTATAGGGGCGCAGACGAACTTTTAGAGGGTATCAAGCCCGAGGAGGGGAAGCTTGATACCGATACTTTATCTTCGGAAGATCGAAGAGGGTTAAGGCCCGAGGTTTTGGACATAGATAAGGAACTGGATAAATTGTTCACAGAAGAATCAAAGCTCCAGCCGGTTAAAAAAGACCTAAAAGAAGAGCTCGAAGCCCTATCTAATGAGATCGATAGAATTTTAAGTGGTTCAGAGGAAGAGGAGACGGAGGGCGAAGATTAAAAAGATCAGAATATCGAGGTTATTCCGTATTTTCAATCTGTAAATGGAGAATTACCGACTGTAATACAAATCATCTCTTAAACACGATGCAACTGTTATCTAAATATGACCTCACGATCTCATAACGTTCTTCATCAGTGGCCATTATATCCTTCCATTTCTTTCCTTCTGCTAGGATGTTCAGTATCGTGTAGGATGCTGTTCTCGCCGCGGTTATCGCGATCTCCAGCATATGAGTGCAACCTGAATTCTTTCCGAGAATTACTGCCATCCTTTTCGCCAAGCCTCTCTCCAATCTTAGACCGACTATCTTTTGAATGTTGAAAAGAGCATTTTTGCATTCCGGATAGGGAGCCTTGATCATATCAGCGCAAACAGACTCTATCTGTCTGGTGTTTATGTCTATCTCCATTTCAAAGCACATACTGTGATGCAGATCCAGGATAGATGATTTTACCAGTATATTGCCATTTTTCAATTTTTTAGTTTGGATATTGATGTTCCTCTCCAATATCTCCACGGCCTTTACCTCCGTTCTTTTATCTTAGCTTTTATGGCATCGCCTACCTCGCTGCATTTAGCATTTCCACCGATGTCGTAGGTAAGTGTTTTTCCCTCTTCGAGGACCTTTGCCACCGCCGTTTCGACACATTCTGAGGCCCTAAGAAGCTTTTTCTCATTTTTTTTCATGCCAAGCCAATCGAGCATCATCTGAACCGATAATATAGCTGCTATCGGGTTCACAATGTCCTTGCCTGCATGTTTTGGGCTGGAGCCGTGAACAGGTTCGAACATTCCATGCTCATCGCCGATGTTACCGCTGGCGGCCATGCCCATGCCTCCCTGAAGTACGGCAGCCAAATCGGTAATTATGTCCCCGAACATGTTTGGCATGACAGCCACGTCATAACATTCGGGTTTGCGCAGTATCCATTGGGCGAACGCATCCACGTAGGCGTAATCCTTCTCGATTTCTGGGTAACTCGTGGCCACCTCATCGTAGATTTTCCTGAACAAAAGGCAGCCCTGAAGCACGTTGCTCTTGTCCACACAGGTCACCTTTTTCTTACCCTCTTTCGGTGTGCCGTTTCTCCGCTGTGCAATTTCGAAGGCGAATCTTATTACTCTCTTTGCACCCTTTCTGGTTATTATCCTGTTGTCCACTGCCATTTCCACGGTCTCCGCCCTGCACATCACGCCTCTCACGGGGGTGTACAACCCCTCGGTATTCTCACGGATCACCACGAAATCCACATTTTCTGGCTCCCATACCTGTTTAAATTTATGGGATATCTTATGGCGCACATTTGGATAGAGCTTTGTAGGCCGAACATTCGCATAGAGATCCAGCCCAAATCTCAGCCCGAAAAGCAAGCTCGAGCCAACATTCGGTTTCTCAAGGGGTCTTTTCTTGGTGGGCCCAACAGCGCCGAAAAGAATGGCGTCGCTTTCGTCCCTGCATATTTGGAATGCGTTCTCAGGCCATTCCCTGCCCGTCTTTTTATAATACTCCTTGCCGCATGGTATATCGATCATCTCGAAATCCAGTCCAAAAACCTCTGACACGCTATCCAAAATTTTTTTTGCCTCCCCCATCACCTCCCGGCCGGTACCGTCACCGGGTAGAACCACGATCTTGTAGGTAGCCAACTCTCTTCCTCCCCATTAATGATGTTACGCTAAATTTAGCTTATTAGTTCAAAAATCCTGTATGCAAATCTATAACTTAAATCCTTTCCATGGGCAAAATATTTTGGTAACACATCAGATTGCAGGTTTCAGGGTCTAGTCTCCACTGACTTCCTCTCCCTCGCCCTCCTCCCCATCATCAGGCAGCTCTCCCCTTACATAATACAACATGCTGTCACCGTTGCCTGGCCCTATATAGTACTGGTATGCGATGTGGAGTGCGCCGTCAGGGCTGATTGCGCATTCGAAGAAGTCATGAAGGGCATGATAATCGTTACCCACATAAACTTCAGTGGGGTCGGCTTTGGAGAAGTTGATATCGATGTCCGCCTCATCGGCATGAAGCTGCAATCCTCCATAGATGTACCATCTACTGTTCTCATCCACAGGTAGATCCTCTGTGGAATAAAACGCGACACCCACACTACCGTCGGTACCGGCCGCAACCCATGGGTAATCATGAACCCCTTGGAAGGGGCTGATATCGGTGGTGTTCCAGGTCTGGCCGTAATCGGTGCTTCTTGCCAGGATCACGCGCGAACCGTTATCCTCTGCATCCTCGTAATCACCCCAGAGCACGAAGACCGTTCCGTTCTCTCCGGCAGCCACCACAGGCCACCTACCTTCCCCGAGAGGACCGCTTGGCCCGTCACGGTGACCGACGTAGACAGGGTTGTTCCAATTCCAAGACGCACCAAAATCATCGCTGATATGTATCGTTATATCTTGATCAGCGGCCACATTACCCTCCTTGACGATATACACATACCCACTGTTGCGATCAGCATCCATGTGCAGCCAGCCATTGCCTGGGACCACATCTCCCTGGGACCAGGTTATTCCCGCATTGGTCGAGCGGTAGTACCAATATCTGCCGCCTCCAACGGAAACCGCGTTGTTGCCAAGGTAATGTACTATCCCATCGCCGTGAGCTGTGACCCAGGGACGGTCATCTATACCTATGCTCGTTTTATAGTGGGTAGAATACTCCAAATCTCCGCCGTTAGAAAAAACATGGATGTTGATGTCTCTTAGGTATGTATCAACATAATAAACCCAGTCATTCGCATCCACACCTATATCGCCCTCATCTCCAAGATAGTATTGCCATCTCCCTCCTGGTTTATACCATGTTTCGCCGCCATCATTGCTCACGAAGAACCAAGATGCAAGCAGACCGTCCCAGGTGTTTATTCTATCCTCATATTCTCGATCCACATTCTTATGTGCGGTGTAGAATAGATTCCCCATGGAATCAGAGGCGATGCTGGGCTCGTAACCCATACTATCAAATGCGTAAGGATCTTTAAATTCTAGAATAAGAGGTTCTCTCTCTATTTCTTCGATTACTTCCTTTTTTTCCTCCCTTTTAGTTGCAAAATAAATTCCAATGCTTGCCAGTAATAAGATAATTATCACCGCGATGACAAGTAATCGTGAACGAGTCAGTTTGACTGGGCTGTCATTCATGGTATAGACATTCTCTTGCAATGATAAATATTTTTGGTATTTCGGTAGCTATGCCGTGATAACCGGGGTTAAGCGCGAATTATTATAGATCTTTCCTCAGATCCAACACACGCACCGCCTTCCCAACGCTTCTGGGTATGGTTTTTGGTTCCAGCAGTTCTATTCTCGGCCTAATCGTGATAACAGCTATAAGCTCGTCGGTGATTCTCTTTTTCAAGGCCTCTTTATCTACGCTATTGTCGCTCGAAGTCTCAGGACTGAGCTCCACTTTGATGGTCATCCTATCCAATTTCTCCCTGTCAACTAATATCTGGTACTGATCGCCCAGCTCAGGAATCTTGAACAACACCTCTTCGATCTGGCTCGGAAAAACATTCACCCCGCCGATTATGAGCATGTCGTCACTTCTGCCAAAAATGCGCATGATCCTAGCATGGTATCTCCCGCATTCACATTCTTCCTGGCTTATAGCAGCCAAATCTCGTGTTCTAAATCTGAGTAAAGGCATCGCCTCTCTGGTTAGCATTGTGAATACCAATTCACCTTTTTTGCCGGGCTCCAAAACCTCCCCACTTTCAGGGTCTATCGTCTCAACCAAAAATTCATCAGTCCATATATGTAATCCATTCTGGAACTCGCACTCCATTGCCACACCTGGCCCGTAGAGCTCAGAAAGACCGTAGCAGTCGTATGCTCCCAAGCCAAGGTGGTCTTGTATTTTTTTTCTGGCCTCCTCAGACCATGCTTCAGCCCCGAACAAACCGAACTTCAAGGCAAAATCCCCTTTTGGAGCATACCCTCCTTCTTCCGCTGCTTCACTCAGATACAGTGCATAGGAGGGGGTACAGGCAAGCACAGTCGACTTCAAATCTTTTAGCATTTTTAATTGTCTCTTGGTGTTGCCCGCGCTTGTTGGTATGACCGATACGCCCAGCAACTCCGCACCGTAGTGAAATCCCAGACCGCCTGTGAAGAGGCCGTAGCCATAGACATTTTGCATTATGTCTCCTTTTTTCACTCCGGGGCAGGCGATTGTTCTGGCCATCAATCTCGACCAGGTCTCAATGTCCTTTTTTGTATAACCAACCACGGTTGGGATACCTGTTGTCCCAGATGAAGCATGGAATCTCACGATGCTCTCTCTAGGTACAGCCAGGATGCCGTAAGGATAATGTTCTCTGAGATCATCTTTTACAGTGAAAGGAACCTTATGCAAATCCTCCGAGCTTTTGATATGGTCAGGTTCAAGCCCTGCATCCTTGAACTTCTTCCTGTAAAAAGGCACGTTCTCGTAAGCGTAGCGTACGATTTTTCTCAACCTTTCGTTCTGCAGCGCGGCTATTGCCTCAGGCTTCATTTTTTCGAGTTCAGGTTCGAACATGTGGCCATCCCCTAAGAATTCAATCGGCGGTGTAAAACATCTTCTAACTAAATAATTTTTGGATGTTTTTTGGGGGAGGAGAACTATATGATATAAAAAGCCTTCAATGGTGCAAGAATCATGAAAATAACCATAAGGATAAAAGAAATAATAATCAGGGTATTAGCAACACCTTTGAATATTTTAATCATAACAACCTTATAACCTCTAATAATAAGTTCATCATTCTCTTCAACTACTTTTTTTTCCACTTTTTTATCCCATTTCTTCGGGGATACTAGAAGTGAACCTACATATTGTATTAATACACCAATAATAACAAGATGTATTCCGATCTCCCATTGAAAGAAATAAGACTCTTCCGGCCCTCCCCAGTATCGTTCAAAACCATTTA
>JAZGAR010000044.1:0-3029 GCA_036475875.1 Thermoplasmata archaeon | reverse complement strand
ATCCTTACCGATGATCCTACCCTTGTCCATGCTCTCCACGCTTACTGTGGCATGGATTTTCTTTCCGCGCTTCTCTATCTCCACTCCCTTGATTTTGTAATTGTGGAAGATATTCCTCAGGAACATTTCGGGGTCACCCGAGTACTCTATCACATCCAGGTTCTTCTTGAATAATTCATAAAGGCGTTTTATGTTCTCTCCTTTCTTTCCTATCGCCGCTCCAATATACCCCGTCGCCACGATGAAAACGAGTTTGTCGGGCGTCTCTATGCAGTCTTTTACAACTGTCTTGGTCACCCTTTCGAAAACAGAAATATATCGAAGTGCATTTCCATCCAAGGTTATATTTGTCATTTCTTCGTCCCCAAAGCCAATATTTCTGATTCGCCTTCACTCAAAACAGATAGCACAGAGACCGAGAATGGTTTGCCGCAAGCAGAGCCGAGCTCTATATTCGTGCCATTGAACCGATGGAATGGCACTTCTTTGTGTTTCTCAATGGTGACAAGATGTTTATCAGGGCAGTTGGATGATACTATGATCAATCTCGCCTTTCCTGCCATGAGTGCTTTTATGGTTTGCTCGAAACCGAAAAGCACTTTGCCAGTGGTTACCGCTGTTTTTAATGCTTTGTTTATGTCCATATCCAATCCCCCTTAGATTCTCAAAGAAGTATTTCAATTTTTGCCCAAACCCAGTCATGTCTTAGACTTCTTCTTGACAGGCGTGTATATCAAGTTCACGGCTCCTGTGCCCAAAGTTACTGGCTGTCCAACTATGATGTTCTCTGCAACACCATCCAGTGTGTCCACCTCTCCCGTCATTCCCGCACGAAGTAGATGTGTAGATGTTATTTCGAACGCCGCCCTTGCTAATACACTGGATTTTCTTCCTGATATTCCATGTCTGCCTATCGCCTTGACGTCGCCATCGTTCGTCATGATATCCGCGACGAGCATTATGTGCCTTATATCCACCATCAGCCCCTGTTCCTCTAGGGTCTTACTCGCTTCCCTAATAATCGCATTTCTTGCCGCTTCAACCCCGAGCACATTATATATCTCAGATATGCTATTGGTAGAAGTTCTCGATATATCCACATGTGACAACTGCATCACTTTTGGCAGATTTGAACCTGCAGTGTAGACAACATATTCCTCCCCAGATTTCCGGATGATGGCTCTTTCGATACCCTCTATACCTTTTATTTTCAAGTCCCTAACAGCCTCGGAGATTTTCTGAAGCTTTTTGTAGGAGGACTCATCACATCGGACCGAGAAATTATCGCCTTCCCGGACGAAGTTGCCCTTTGCCTCCCTGAGCTTTCCAAGTTTAGCCTCGATGTCTTCTAATGTCAGCTCCTTCTTTTCCAACTTTTTTGGGTCTGTATGAATCACGACTTGTAAATTCACCATATCCGTCTCTATAGATGCTATGTCAACTATCCTCGTGATTTCTATTTCGGATGCGATTTTACGCACTTCATCCCTGTCGTATTTCACACTATCATCGAGAAATATCTCCATCATGGGTGTGCTGGGCACTTTTCTTGCATCCACTATCTCGATGAGTCTTGGAAGCCCTAAGGTGACGTTTATCTCAGCTACACCTGCATAGTGAAAAGTTCTCATGGTCATCTGAGTTCCTGGTTCGCCTATTGACTGCGCTGCTATAATACCGGCAGATTCATGGGGATCGACTAAATGTTCCTGGTAACGTTCATATGCCTTTTTAATGACATTATCAATCTCCTTATTGGTAAGCCTCTTTCCACTCACCTTCTTTGCTATGGTAGAAATTATGCTCATTGGTATTTCAACATCCATCTTGGAAGCCCTACCTAATATCAACTTTTCGTCCTCGTTCAACTCAGGTATCTTTTTGGGTATGACTATTGTGATCTTCGGCTTTTTTGGGGCCTTTTCTCTCGTTTTCTTTTTCTCCTTCTTACCTTTCTCCGAGGTTTTCTGACCGACATTCTTAAGAATCTCAGAGGCCTTCTTCTTTGAAAAGTGCTTTTTAATATCGTCGATACCCGCCTTTTTTAATTTACTGAGATTATAACCCAACTCTGCCAATTTCTCTGCATCTTTTTTTGCTATGCCCCTACCTGTAAGGGCTTTAACCGTGTTTGTCTTAGCCAATTATGATTCCTCCTCCTCAATTTCTTCGTTAAACGCAATTGCCAACATGTCCTTCTCCTGTGCTCCATATCCTGCAAAAGCCTTTTCCCTATCCCCTTTATACAGATTCCAGTACTTTTCTCCAAGGACCTTTAAAAGTATATCGTCTATATCTATTGCCTCCCCTCTTATGCTCCTAGTTGGATCCACACCATCCTCCCCATATTTGAACTGGATTATGGTATTAGCAGTATTCCTCACCGTACCGTCTTGCTTTACTTTCAGGTCCTCAAGAGCATTGATCAACCTCCTCTGCATGTATCCAGAGCGGGAGGTTCTCACAGCAGTGTCGACAAGGCCTTCTCTTCCACCCATGCTGTGGAAGAAATACTCTGTAGGGTCTAAACCGCTTTTGTAGCTCGATTCCACGAAACCTTTTGCTTCCGCACCCAAATCATTCTTTCTAAAATGGGGCAATGTTCTCCCCCAATAACCTCTGTTGATTCTCTCTCCCCTTACAGCCTGCTGACCAATAGAGCCTGCCATCTGGCTAAGGTTCAGCATTGAACCCCTAGCCCCTGATTTAGCCATGATAACGGCAGAGTTTTCTAGACCTAGATGTTTGCCTGCGATTTGACCGGCCGTGTCCCTAGCACGACCTAGAACCTTCATGATTTCAACCTCCAAGGTCTCTTCCAGGCTTCTCCCTGGCATCTGCTCTAATATTCCTTCCCTATATGCCGAAATAAGATCGTCCACCTCCTTCTTCGCGTTCTTCAGAAGGTCCTCTACCTGAATCTTTGCTTCCTCTGGTATGTCCTCGTCATCTATACCGGTGGTGAATCCTTTAACCATGATTACACCCAATGCGAGCCTGGTAATGGTATCGACGAACTCCCTTGCTCT
>JAZGAR010000043.1:0-4151 GCA_036475875.1 Thermoplasmata archaeon | reverse complement strand
ACGATGATGGAACTGGTAAGGTGCAAATTCCTTACAACAGTTTTGTTGAAGAGAACGGCGACTACTATTTCCAAGTGAAATATAAAGGAGAGGAAAGCCCTCCTGTAATTTACGAGGAGAAGTACGTCGTCGAGATTTTGAACATCTCGGCTGAAGTGGGAAAAGTTGCAAGTGGCGGGCAGTTGAATCTTACCGTGACCATGCTCGATGATCGTGGTGGTATGATGACACCAAGAGGTGCTGAATTAACAATTGACGAGATAGATTTAATCGATGATCCCTCCCCTCCTATAATAAATGACGAGCCTCCACAACCCGTATCAGAGAGCTTTATCAGGGAGGAGTATCCTTATTCTCAGGGCGGGAACTACTCCATAAGCGTCACCGTAGAGAATTCCAGAGTAAAATCCGACTCAGATTATTTTACGGTTACAGAAACCCGGGTGATGTTTTTAAACATACAACCTATTGCAACTGCGGATTATATATACGGTGATCCAGATATTACGACTTATACCGTGACGTTCGATGCGATTGATTCTTGGAATGATGGCATTAAAACAAAACATATTTGGGACTTTGATGGTAATGGAGAGATCGATGAGGAAACCACTGATCCCGTAATTGAACATATATACTCAATGTTTCAAAGTTCCCCCGGTGAAACCCAAGGTACATATAATGCACTACTCAATGTCGAGGGCGACATCATGGTTTGGGACGACATAGATAAAATATATGTCGTTGAAAAAGGCGCTACTGTGATTCATGTGACACCTCCATAAAGATAGCCTTATTCCTCTCAGCCCTGAGGAGTTCTTTTGTGGTTTTACCAGTAAAATTGTGTTCCAATGCTCACAATAAAAATACAGTCCCCACAACCTCTACTTTTCCCATCATCTCCCACCCAGATACCTCCCCACCCTCTCCCTCCCCTCTTTGATTTTTTCGTGGTTTCCTACCCACGGTCCATAAGAGATTCTAACACCCTTTTCCAAGGACTTTCCAAAACCCTTGCCAGGTATGAAAAGTACGCCCGTGTTCTTAAGCACCCTTAATACGAACTCGTCAGAATCCTCGCCCACATCCATGACCGTGTATAGACCGCCGTCAGGTTCCAACCTAGACATTCCTAGATGCTGGTCTATGGCCTTCACAGTCGTTTTTGCAGCCTCTTCATAGGCCTTCCGTACATCCTCAATGTACCGCTTTAAACTGCCGTCTTCCAGCGCCTTTTGAAGATAAGCCTTCATTGCCATCTGGTGAAGCGAATCAGGGCATAATATGCTGCACTGTTGTATGCGCTCCATGCCATCTATCACATTCTCGTTCGCCTCTACCCACCCGAGCCTTCTGCCCAATCCCCTGGACCATTTCGAGTTGGAGTGGAGGGTGACGAGGTTCTCATGATCTTCTGGAGACCAGGAGAAGTATTCCGGTGGGGAGTCACCAAAATACTGGGTCTTGTATGCATGATCAATAACCAGAAATGAACCTCCTTCTCTCGTAATTTCGAGCATGGTTTTTAACAACTTTAAAGCGATCATCTTGCTGGAAGGATTGTCTGGTGAGGGAATCAAAACGAGTTTTGGCTTGTGTCGATTAAACAATGTCTTGAACTCCTCGATCGTCTTATCGACATCTGGAAGGTAAACCCAACTCTCAGGATCAAGAACCCTCAAATGTATTATCTTCGAATGCGGCAGAGCAAAATCCAATTGACCAGGGTAGTTGGCATATGTAGGATCCAGCAGTAATATCGTATCTTTAGGATCTGCAAGGCAGATGAATGTATCGTGTGTAACCTGAGTGCTGCTCTGGCCTATGAGAATATTGCTCGACCCAAGATCATTTACCCCGAATATTTCCCTCTCGAATTCCGCAATCAAACCCCTCAAATCGGTATCGCCTGGCGTGGCACTATAGGCGCCGCTCTTGTGAAACTGCTTTTTATCGCTGCATACCTGGACATAACATTCCCTGAACTCTTCAGGCGCGGCATGATTCACCCACCCGCCCCCAAATGAAATCACATCGTTTGGATCAAGACCCATATTGATGATGTTCTGGCGCTCGGCCATCTTCATTATCTGCCTGATGGGTGATGGTTTCTGGATCTGCTCCTCCACGATTTTAGAGAGTGTGGGCTTTGCCATGATATCACGAAAAAGGGTAATAGATGAGAGGATATTAAAGTTGTTAGGTCACCTCAAAAACGAGTTCACAACAAGGGGTATCTTATCGATCATGTCGGTTGCCATCATAGAATAACCCATATCTTTAAAAGCCAGATCACCTGCCGTGCCGTTTGTGAAGGCCGCGATTCTTGCCGAGTTGAAAGGAGATGCTCCCTTTGAGAGCATCGCACCTGTTAGCCCGGCCAACACATCTCCTGTGCCGCCAACCGTCATGGCAGGATTGCCGGTCCTGTTCAATTTCACATGTTCGCCATCAGAGATAATGTCGATATTTCCTTTTAGCAGTATCGTGAATCCAGTTTTATTTGCGAAAAACTTGACCTGCTGGGCTCTTTCGTTCATATCCGTTTTAATAGCCTCCCCGCTCAATATTTTAAACTCATTCGCATGGGGTGTTAGAACTCCTTTATGGCCCTTAAGTGCCTCCAAATCACCTGCAACAGGCCTTATGGCATCAGCATCTATGACCAGGGGTTTTGAGGAATCTCTGATAAATCTCAGGATAGTATCTGCAGTATCTGGATGATCTCCTACACCTGGGCCGATTATCACTGCATCTATTTTGTCCATCACTTTTTTCAGAATTTTTAAATCCTCTGCACCCAAAACATCTCCACTAAGCCTATGGACTATGAAATTCGGGGAATATGAGGCGATTATCTGGTATGTCTTGGATGGTGTGGCTATATGTACCAAATCCACACCCATTCGGTATGCAGCCAAACCTGCCAAGGCGGGGGCACCAGTATATGGCCCTCCTCCCACGATCAAAAGCCTTCCGTTATCTCCTTTATGGGAATCTATTGCAGGCTTTGGATAGTACACGAACTCTCCGGGACCGAGTAATTTCTCTGCCTCCTCTGGTATGCCAATATCCGCAACCACAATTTCTCCTGAGTTCTCCTTACTCATTCCTTCCTTGATATCGTGGAATGTTACCGTTAAACGCGGATGAACGGCATTTTTGGTACCCAAACCGCTGGGCACATCAATCGATAGTATCTGGGCATTGGATCCATTAAGGGCTTGGATGCATGACAGATAAGGCTCTCTTATCTCACCGCTAATCCCTATCCCGAGCATGGCATCGATTATGAGCTTTGCATCTTTGATTTTGCTTTCCAGCTCGGAGGTATCGATTATCCCAACCTTTCCTTTTATCTTGTTAAAGTTCGCCTTGGCTATTTCAGAGCGAATCTTATCCTCGGGCTTTGCAAGTATGACCAGGACCCTGCACTTTTCAGCCAGATACCTTGCGGCAACAAAACCATCACCACCATTATTCCCAGGACCACAGATTACCACCACTTTTTTGCCTTCTATTTCAAACTTCTCAAGAGCGGTCTTAGCGACGCACTTTCCGGCATTTTCCATTAACGAAGATGTGGGAACGCCAAGATACGAGGCATTGATATCCAGAACATTGACTTCTTTAAGGGGTATCATCGACCCATAAAACAGCCTTAGTGTATTTCAAGGTTATGCTAAGGGTGTGTGTGAAACTATAAAAGACGCCTTTATCCCCTGAAATAAATGATTTTCTCCTGAGATATTATCTTCTAAAAATATATAATGAAGAAATCGATAACCACCCCTAAGGAAGATTTTATAGCTTCGCAAAACTTCAAAAACCTTGAATGATATAGAGTGAATAGGTGTTCCAATGGATAACATCGTCTCGTTCAAAGGAAAGACCCCCAGGATTCACTCCTCAGCCTATATCGACCCTTCTGCGAAAATCATAGGAGATGTGCTAATAAAAAAGAACACCAGTGTCTGGACTGGTTCGGTATTGAGAGCTGATGAAAACAGCATAACCTTGGAAAATGAGGTGGCAGTCCTGGAGAACACGTTTTTAGAAGCTCCACGGGAGTTTGAGCTCGTCATAGAGGAAGGATCCCTCATAGCCCATGGCGCTATACTTCACGGCTGCAAAATATTGAAGGAATCAAT
>JAZGAR010000042.1:0-4697 GCA_036475875.1 Thermoplasmata archaeon | reverse complement strand
TCGTCATCATGAACGATCGCTTTTCCTGAATCGTCATAGATGGTTCCTTTACCAGCAATATCTCCTACGATCATGCTCCCCCACTCCTGTATGGAATATATATACAGCCTACCTTTTATATTTTTCGGCCAGTATATTTTTAGGGTCTTGATTTAGTCGATTTATTGGCTATAAATGGTATCAATTTATCGGGAGAATGTTCATATCCAGATTACAACAAAAGAGGATTTGAAATTATTCATAAGAAAACTTCAAATCGATTGAACTTAATAATCGTAGACAAGGATAGATTAGATCCTGCAACCCCACTTGGGAGGGCCAAAAACACTACCTTCACGCTCCTGTTCACCTTCGCACTCTCGAAGGCTATCTCGATCATCTCCACCGCTCTCTTCCCGGCATACTTTTTCCTTTAACTACATACTCTTTGCACCTTGAAGGAGCCATCAATATTCAACCTTCAGAGAGCATATCTTTAACTGCGCTCAGAGCTCTTTTGTAGGGTATAATATCTTCCAATAGGCTTTGGAGCTCGTTTTCCCAATTTGGCTCTAATCTTTCGCAATTTCTAAGAAATGTTGATGCATCGAATGTAAGATCATAATATTCCAGTTTCTTATTTGCAAGGTCGATATCCAACCTGGCACCTTTCTTTAAAATTTTGGAAATATCATAAAGATCCCGAGCCCTATGTCTTGTATATATTGCTCGGATTTTCTCCGACAGAATCTCCTCTTTTTGCATAATGTATATGATATATGGCAATATGTCGCTGTAAGGCGGAGTTAACTCCTTACGGTCAGGTTCCAACAATACTGGCTCTCTTTTGGAGACTTCTATCCGGATTGTACATATTCCCTGGCGATTGCGATATAGCGGGCCTTGAATCTTTATTCGGAAGTCTAAGGTTCGTTCATCATCAACAAGGTTGTCAGCCTCAGCTATGAAATTGTAGTTCTTAACAACACTCAGAGTATTGTCGATTAACCCTTGCAAAGTTAAATCCTTAACCAAAGTGAAATCCAAATCTTCACTGAACCTCGGTATGATCCCGATCTTTTGCAGTGCGGTACCACCTTTGAATACCAAACCGGCACCTGATTTTCTCGATAAGGCGCCGAGGATCATATGTTGAAAGTAATCCTTCTCAACCTGTCCCAGCGAATAACCCGTGATACCGATGTAACTTCTCAGCTCTTCGCGATTCATTCGATCACCCTGTTTACTAAAAGGCGCCATTTCGAGTCATATTTACCGCGCCTGGGAAGTGCCGGATCAAGAGGAACATAAGTTCTTGATAACCCGTTGAAATCGTTTGGCGAACAATCTATTCCCTCGGTTGATAGCAGAAAGCCCAACCTCTTCATAACCGTTTGTCTTCGAGTACGCTTGGCATATTCTATGGCCCTTTTGCCATTGATTCCGCTCCTTATGCATGCAATGGTCTCATCTAATGACACATATCCCGGTAATAATAAACTATCCACTATCGCCCTCTCTTTTTCCGCAACAAGTGCCGCCATCCCATCAAGATATATCTTCTTGTAGCCGTATATCAATTTTGCCTCAACTTTCACGAACCGCAACATATACCGTCCGGGTTCATATATCAGTGATATTTGACCTGAGTAGACAGGATTAAAAATATCGATTATTCTGGGTGATTGGGTCGTTGTGCCGTGATGCTCAAAGGCCGCAAGGAGAGTCACATAAGATGGGTGATATATACCTGAGGCCACCGCGAGAATATTTGTCGATGGGAGAGTATATCGTCCCCTGAAGACTCGCACCAATACACCTTTATTGACAAGGCGATTTAGCTTCACAGCGGCAGCACCGATATCCATATCCAACAATACAGCAAGTTGCTGCGTCGTAAGAACGGCACCTTGCCCTCTCTCAAACATTTTTACGAAGGTTAAACTATCCATGTTTTAAGATATGTTAATCCTCCTTTATATGCCTTTTGATAGCTATAAATTAACAAAATTGAAATCTAAATGAAACAAAGCACATACAATAATAGGATATTCCCCTACCCCCCCACCTTCATGCTCCTGTTCTCCTTCGCACTCTCGAAGGCTATCTCTATCATCTCAACTGCCCGCTTCCCGGCGTACATGTCTGAGAGGGGTTTCTCTCTGGTCTTTATGCATTCCACGAAGTGCTTCATCTCCTCCTTCAAGGGCTCCTTGTAGGGGATGGGCACGGTGTAGGAGCCCTCGTATTCCGCCCTGAATGCACCATCCTCACCAGGAATTATGGAGGCATCGAATAGCTGTAATTCCTGGGGCTTGAGGTAATTCACCTTGGCGCTCATCTTGCTGCCTATAATCGTGAGGTCCCGCCTTTTTCCCTCAACAGGAGTCATCCAGCTCTCGAATGCATATCCGACAGTGTCGTTCTCGAACCTCATTACGAGAAAAGCAACCTCTTCTATGTCCTTCTGAAGAAACCTGCTCACCTGGGCCATGATCTCAAGGGGATAGTCCTTTTTCAAAAGGTAACAGAATATGTCTACCTCGTGTATTGCAAGGGCAAACATCACACCCATATCCAATCTCGGGGCTCTATAAGAGAATCGTGTACTCGTTAGATAGTATATCCGGCCAAAATCTCCTCTCTCTATCCTTTTCTTCAATTCCTTGACTGCACTATGATGCCTGAAGATATGGCCCACCATGAGAAGAGTTTTTTTCTCCTCGGCAAGGGTAATAAGCTTTTCAGCTTCTTTGGAATTTGTTGTCATAGGCTTCTCAACGAACACATCCTTCCCAGCAGAGATGAACTTCTCTGCAAGCCTAAAATGCGTGGCTGTTGGAGTTGCGATGCTCACGCCATCCAACGCATCATCATTCACCAGATCATTGTAATCTGTGGTATAAGGTATATGATAGATGTTCGAGAATTCTTTTGCCTTCTTCTCGTCCAACTCGCAGATCTCAAGCTCATCTATTACTCCCTCGCTTCGAAGCTCGTTGAATGCCCTAACATGGTTCTTGCCCCAGTATCCTGTCCCTATAACAGCAATCTTGACCATCATATTCCTCCGTTATACTTTAAAAAAGTTCTTTATCTCCCCGGCCACTTGCTCGATCTCCTCATTACTGATGCGCGGGTCCAAGGGTAAGGAGAGCACCTTCTGGGCACAGTCCTCTGTGTTCTCGAGCTTAACCGCCTGAAAGTTATCAAGGATATATGGCTGCTTATGCACAGGGATGTAATAGTGGATTCCTGTGGCTATACCCATTGACTTCAAATGCTTCGCCAGTTCGTCCCTTCTTTGCGATTTTATCACATATAGATGATAGGCGTGTTTTGCCCAGCTCATTTCCACAGGCAACTCGATTCCATCCATGTCAGTGAGAAGCTCTGTGTAGTGGGCAGCGTTCTTCCTCCTTTTTTCAATCCAACCAGATAAATGTTTCAATTGAACCCTTCCTACTGCAGCATGAATTTCGCTCAATCTGAAGTTGAAACCGAACATCGTGCTCGTGTGCCTATCTATCCTGCCGTGGTCCTTCATTATTGCCATCTTCTTTGCCAACTCCTCGTCGTTCGTGGTGATCATGCCCCCCTCCCCAGCCACGGTCATGTTCTTAGAAGGAAAGTAACTGAAGCACGCGATATCACCTATCGTGCCTACCTTATGCCCAAAAGCCACGGCCCCATGAGCCTGGCAAGCGTCCTCAACAACCTTCAAATCGTGCTCCCTGGCGATTTCCATGATGGGTTTCATCTCGGCTGGATGGCCGTACAGGTGAACAGGCATTATGGCTTTTGTCTTCGAAGTAATCAGTCTCCTTACCTCATCCAGCCTCATCGTGTAGGTTTTGGAATCGATGTCTGCAAATACGGGAGTTGCGCCACAAAGAATCACCGGGCTCGCGGTGGCTATGAAAGTGAAGGAAGGCACTATGACCTCATCGCCAATTCCAATATCCAGTGCTTTCAGGGCTAAAAAGATGGCTGCCGTGCCTGAGCTCACACTGACACCGTGTTTTGCTGTGCAGAACCTCGCAAATTCCTCCTCAAGCAACCTACCGTTCTCCCCTTTGACATACCACCCGCTATCGATGACGTCAAGCACTGCCTTCTTAATCTCCTCGTCCACATACATCGTGCATAGCGGTATCTTGTCCATTATCATTCACTCTCCCATTCGTAGGGAACATCAAATAATCCTAGATCGCATTTCAGCTCAGAAACCTTTTTCACGACCTTTGCAGGGTTTCCTATTGCAACGGAATTATCAGGGATGCTCTCAACAACCACCGAGCCGCAACCCACTAGACTGTTCTTTCCTATTGTCAGCCTGGGTCCTATTGTCACGTTGCCCCCTATCTTCGCGTTCTCCTCTATCACCACGCCCTTTCCGCACTCGTCCCATTTCGGGCATGGAGGATGAAGTACGTTCAAAATCGTGACCCCAGGGCCGAGCCAGGCCTTGTCCTTTAACTCCACAAATTCTGGTATGTAGCAATTTGTATGTATCCTGACTTTATTTCCTATCACATTCTCCCTTTCCACTACAGAGTGCGTGCCTACGCTCACCTCATCACCGATAAGGTTATTCTCTCTGATAAGAACTCCATGACCTGTTTGAAAATTCTTGCCTATCTTGTTACCCAGGTATATCACACAATGAGAGCGAATATTTGCACTATCACCGACCACTAATTTACCTTCATGGGGTG
>JAZGAR010000041.1:0-6112 GCA_036475875.1 Thermoplasmata archaeon | reverse complement strand
TCCACCCTCATCGATGATATGAATCCAAAATCCCATTTTATTGTCCAAGTCGTGGAGGTCATTCATGGATGAGGGTTTAAAAACGTGGTAATGCTTCCAAGGATCGAGGGCATCTGAGGAGTTAAAGAACTGAACCGCATCATATTCGCCATCAATCGAACCGAGAACATATTCTATGCTCGCGTTGGACATAACATAAGGGAATGATGCTAAGTTCCAACCTTTACTCAGATGGATCGGTGGATTTGTTACATTCACCATCAAGGATTTGAATGCCCTGTTGTTACCCTCGTTTGTCTCTGTGATGACGTTTCTCCCATCTACCACAACATAGATATCATGGCTTCCTGCTTTTCCCGTAGTATCCCAGGTTACATTGACTATAGCGGATTCCCCTTGCACCAAAACATGT
Organism: Thermoplasmata archaeon; assembly: GCA_036475875.1. Taxonomy (GTDB): domain Archaea; phylum Thermoplasmatota; class Thermoplasmata. The sequence continues at coordinate 5,700 of JAZGAR010000041.1, read as the reverse complement.
GGAACCTGCAGCTCAGCGCCTATTTGAACACCTCCTGAGTCGGGATCACCGTCAAAGAATTCAACCATTACAGGGAAAGCATCTGTTTGTCCTAAGTTATGGACACTAACAGAGATATTCACCTCTTCCCCTTCGTAAGGCGAAGGGGGATCAAACAATATATCCAAATCATTCACAGAAATATCAACCGCTATACTCCTTCCTCCAAAATCGGCTGTATGAAGCCCTGCATTCGGAGACCCACCCCACTCACCCTCATGTAGACCAATACCTATCTCCCGGAAGTTAGGGTCGATGATTATTTCCCAATGTGGAGGGCTGTTCTTCCAGGCGGACATAACCCATTCAACATCTATTCCAGAGCTTCTTAGGGCAATGCATTCCCCGATGTAACCGTTTTCATATTCCGCGTAATCGTTCACTCTTTCCTTGAAAGTTGCACCATTGAATTGGCCTTCTTCCGACGATTTGTGGTCAAAAAAATCATAATCTATCATATCCTGGCTATGGGCTCTAGCGACCCACCAAAGCGAGGTATTGAGTTTTAGAGGTGCTGCGCCGCTTTCCGTCCTATTCTCGTTTATTTTTTCCAAAAGCTGCAACTCAAGGGTTGTAGGCACGATATTACCATATTTTCCCCCCTCAGCAGGATGAACTATGCTAATTGGTATCGATAACGTTGATGCAATAAGCATCGTTAAGACCAGGGTAGCGGTGGCCGAACATCGGAAGTTCTTTGATGTTTTCATTTTACGTTCTCCCATGACATCGATGCGCCTTCACACATCGCAATTTCCTCTGATCAACAGGTCCTGCTATTCCAGAGAGGCCCACTCAACCAAATCATGTCATAGAGGTTTTCTAAAAGATGGCAAGATAGATATAAATAAGTGGTGAGCCAGTCCCCAAAAATGATTATCAAAGGCGAGTTCAGTATATTAGAATTCAATGTCCTCTCTCCCAGTGAAAAAATGTTCAATCAGGTTCAAAGAGAGGTAAAATAAATTCCATTTTTGATAAAATAGGAATTATAAGTGCAGAACAAGAATTTCATGTTGGAGGATGAGGTTTTTGGGTTGTAGGAGGAGGTTTTTGGGTTGTAGGTTGTTGTTCTCTTGTTGTCGTTGTAGCAGGCCTTTTTTCTCTTACAGGTTCTCGTCTAGGTGGGGCACGACGAGGCCCTTTTCGCTGCCCCTGCACCTTGACCTGGAAAACAGCCCCTAAAATGAACATTGAGCCACCAACCAAAGCGGCATAAACCATGGCAGATTCCCCTCCAACAAGGAAATAAACCGCTGTTCCCACCAAAAATCCCCCAATAGCGGCAAGAAATACACCCACTATTTCCTCAACATAGATCCGTGCTATGATGAATATTATCACGCCTGCAATCAAACCCACTACTATCGGGGCCGTAAGACCATTAGGATTCGCTCGGTAAACAAGATATGCAACCCCCCCGAATGCAAGTAACGCGCATAACAGCGCCACAGCGGTTTTTGCAAGTAATTGGAACAGCATGCTGCCTATAATGGCGAATAGGAACATCAAACCGAAGGCGCACACGATATTGCCTAAAGCCATACCGAGGACATAACCGATCATTGAGCCTATTATTGCGCCCAATATCGACACCATGAACTCCCAAATGATTTCGCCGAAAAAACATAGAAGCAAACCAACTATCAACAGGATAAGCCAAACATAAACTGGGATTCCACTTACATTGACCTCAGCTAGATCTATGCCAAAAGGCACATTTAAGCCTCCAATTTTGAATGACAAGATAATGTTTTGATATAAAGGTGTTATCCTCACATTATAATATTGGAGAATGGAGAATATAGAGTTATAAAAAACAATAATGAAAAAAATCCATATGGTGATAAGCTCAAAAATAATCGTTAGCTCTTCACCTGTTGTACCAAAAGACGGCGCTTGGTCCTGTTATCCCTCACTGCATTCTTATCTTTAAAGTCGAGCTCCACCTCTGCCAACAGACCTATAACCTTCAATAAGCCTTCTTTTGTAGGCACTCTGATGTCTAACCCGGCATTAGCGAATTGCAGTCTGATGACAGACATCGCCGTCTCCGTGTCTCCATAGCTGTTGCAGAAATCGTTTATAACAAAATCCGTTGCAGCCACTAGTGTCACTTCTTCGGACAGATCTTTCACAACTTCAAATTCCTTGCTCTCCTCTTTAACCTTCACATCGGTCAACATTCTGCCTAAGTTGAGGAATAACTCCTCTACATTCTTACCTGTCTTTGCGCTGCTGGGGAAGGCTACTGAACCGAATTTCGATGCCAACTTTTGCAGATCCTCCAAAGAAAACTGAGCATTCGTGGTAAGATCTGATTTATTCGCCACAAAAACCAATTTCAACTTTGAAAAGTCACCCCTGATATTTGGCAACCAATACTCTTCCAGACTCCCTAATGTGTCCTCTCTCGTGAAATCACACACGAGGATGACACCATCAGATCCTCTAAGGCTAGAGGATTGAACACCCCTATAACCCTTTTGACCCAGCACATCCCATATCATTAGTGTGACATAGATAATCTCATCCTTGCTCTTCAGCTCCAGCTCTTTCTTGGTTACTTTAGTGCCTATTGTAGCTATGTATTTATCAGCGAACTTGTCTGTCACGAACTTTCGGATCAGGCTCGTTTTCCCAACAGCCCCATCACCCAGAAGGAGGATCTTTCGTTTGATATGTTTGGACGAGACAATTGCCGATTTTCCGAGCAGGTAAATTACCATTTGACCATCCCAAGTAGGTAAGGTGAATTTTATTAGATCGGCTTTGCTTTCACAGAAACCTTTTAGAACTACGTTAGTTGATAATGCGGGGTATATTTATATCTTTCTTGCTCGATATCTTTTCGTGGATTAACATATTACCCCGAATAGGATTGCCTAATATACCATCAAAAACAATGTGGATACAATGTTCAACTTCGATTTTTTTTAAGGGAAGAACCACAATCCCCCACAAACTTAAAATAGCCAATCAACATTAGTCGTGGCATTGATGGTGAGCATAATATGGGAAAGATCAGACCCACCTACATAAAACGCGTCGCGATCGACCTCGTTAGAAAACACAACGATAAATTTACAGACGACTTTCAGCATAACAAGATGATGGTCGCAGAGCTCACGGATGTTGAATCTATCACCATGAGGAACAGGATAGCGGGTTACATCACTCGGTATAGAAAGAAATACGACGGTTAGACGCTTTTTCCCTATTTTCGGCATATATACCTTCGTTTGATGGATTTTAGTTTGAATTAGGTTAAAACTGTTCATTTTTTCATAAATTACGCCTTTTTACTGCAAGAGGAATACCCAGATAAAAAAGCCCAAAAAACCGCCTTAAAAGACACATTTATATCGAATGAAGGCCATACACCCTCGGCATTTCTATGAATCGTATTAAGGTGGTGAACGAGGTTGCTGACCTAGTACCATTTTTGAGGGCTGTCAGCAACGAGGTGAAGATGGAGGTCTTTAAAGAGGTGTCCACCGACTGGCGCACTGACAAGGAGATCGAAGAGAAGTACGGCGACGAGGGTAAAAATGCGCTGAAATTATTTGAAAAAATGAAATTGGTAGAGACGCGTTGGCAGCCTCTAGAAGACGAACCAAGCTCGGCACCGGAGAAGGCTTATCACACATATTATTCATCGTTTAGTATAAATGCCTCTTGTCCGGTTATCGAGATCAGCGACGTTCTGGCCGTTGCGGTCATGAGCGAGAGGGAGTTCAAGAAGCTTGAGAATAATATATACGAATCCGTTGGCTTAGATGGAAAGTTCGTTGGCGATATCGCCGACAACTTGAAAGTTTCACCCACAATGCTCAAAAGCTTGATAAAGAGGTCTGCAAAACTGGAATATAGAGGGCATCGCGTGGAGAGGTTGAAAGATGAGTAGGAATCATTAAAGGAAAAAAGGCTGAAATTCGAGAGCTATGGTGATATATTGGCAATTAGCGATATGGATTTTGAGAAGAGCTCCCTTGCTATGTTAGCAGGTTTTGGCCTCGTGGGTATCATTGGTTTCTTCTATCTCTTCATGCGGGACAAATCCGGTGAAATAGTAGTTATATCCGTGGTGGCCATAATTCTCTCAACTCTCATGATACTTTTTTACCTTTTTGATAAACTCAAGTACTGCCCGGGCTTCATAACAGATAGGAACTCCAACCTAGTGGCGGGCATGCTTTTTGCCGTTATCTTTCTGCTCATCATAATCACCTTTACAGAGATCGTTGAAGAAGCCTTCGACGGTTTATTGATCATGGTTTTAACTGCATTGACCTCCTTCAGCGTGTTTTTGCTGCTCTATTCGCTGATGATGGAGGATTGAGCAGGCATTGGGGACTGGAGGGATGGATTAAGAGGTAGCTTGCGATTCTCAATGTTTGACGCGATTGTCGGGATTATCCATTTTTGTGCTCAAGCTCAAAGAGTAGGGTGGGAAGAGGAGTATGGATGGCGGGAGGATTGAATATACAAAGGATGATAATTGAAAAAGTTGATACCTTCGCTCAAAACCGGTTTTTACTCCATTCCAATTCCTCATCTGCATGTTTTAATCTTTCCAAAGTGGTTTCGTAGGGGTCGATGCGCTCCTCCTCCAAGTGAGTTGCCAGATCGTTATCTATTTCTGAGAGCTTTTTTATCAGGCTTTTCCTCTCCTCGTTACTCATTATGCGCTTATCCGTCATTGCAGCCACGTGAAAACTCACATCAGCCTCCTTCAGATGTCTAATCGCACGATAGGGCAACTCAAAGCTCTCCCCTCTAGCACCGGTTCGTTTCTCGAATCCTTCCGGTGTGCCTGCCTTCAACGATACTCTAATATGAGGTTTTGTGTACCTTCTCAAATCTTTCACATAAGCATCATCCGCACCAAACAGGATGCCGTTCGTCTCCAAAATGAATGTACCGAATTCTGATTCTTCCACTAGATCGAGCAAGGCAAATAGATGCTCCCTTCCCAAGGTGGGTTCCGCACCCGAGATTCTTGCCTTCCTCACACCGAACTTATAAGCGGTTTTTTTCAGATTCTCAAAGGTCTGCAGAGCGGTATAAAAGTCCCCAAGTTTCTCAGGAAAATCCCTTGACCAGTCCACCCAACAGTAGGAGCATCTAAGACAACAGCCTACTGTGTAACCTGTGGCGATACCTCCGTAAACACCCGTCGCATAGAAGTCAGTGTACTTCCTTGCATCGCCTTTGCATACGATTTTTTCCGTCTCCTTAGCCAGCACAATCGGGTCAAAGGGCACGAAATCCTCGCTTAGAAGGCGGGGATATCGTTTCATTTCATTAATGTATATGGAGAAAAAAGTATTTAAAATTCCTATCGATTCTTCTGTCTTTTTCGGGCGACCTATCAAAGGGTGAGTCTCTCACCTACGGAGGGTCTATCACCTTGATGGTATCGCTATATCCCTCAAAAAGAGTGCCATCTGTCAATTGTCCAGAGATCTTAAGGTTATAGATGCCTGGAAGGAGCATTTCTTCTACCTTTGACCTTTCGAATTTAACCATTAGGTCAGGAATACCATCTTTATCATAATCTCCAACGGTCACGGGCCTTGGTTCAGCCGAAATGGTATCTTCTAGCAATATCGTAAGTACCTCTATATCATTTACATCAAATCCTTCAGGTAACTCGAT
>JAZGAR010000040.1:0-4382 GCA_036475875.1 Thermoplasmata archaeon | reverse complement strand
GGTTTTAAAAACGAATCTTTTTTTCTTTCTATTTTTTATTATTTAAATCATGAGCTAAAGTAAAAGAGAAACATTCTTATTGGTATTGTGCACGATTTTCTTGGCAAATGGCAACTCGATTATAATGAAAACCTCCTCAACTTTGCGTACTACCACCTTTCAAAAACCATTAGTTATCCACCCTTCCTTCGTCCAATCTGCATGAGGTGGACCTTAATTTCCGTTCGTAAAGGCTGATAAACTATTTGGTCGACTTAGAGGTTTAGCTCCGTAATCATAGGTTGAGCCTTAGAAAACAATTTAAGGCCATATATCATTCCCTCCCTAGGTGATTAACTTGGCCAAGAAAAAGAATGCAAGATGCGCAGCAAAGACCAAGGCAGGTAAAAGGTGCAAGAGTTATGCATCTGGCAGATCCAAGTACTGCGCTGCTCATAAGAAGAAATAACTGCAAGAAAAAACCTATCTTTTGTTTGCTAGCATCGGAGATTATAAACTTTCATCCCAACACATTAGAGTCATTCATCACCTCCAAAACATCTCCCTTTCCCTCCCATCCCTTTTTCCCCTTACACAAACCCCTCACCCCTTTTCTTCTCCCGCCAAACCACCCAAAGCCATCGCTCAATTCCTCCCCCCCTTCTCCCCTCACCCCAATCCCTGCCTCCGCAGTTCCCTAATCTCCCACTCTGTTGACCGACACACCCGAATTGCACGCCCCGAAAACCGGACGAAATGTGGTAGTTAATTATTTTTTAATCGAGGTCAATATTTACATTTACTTGGATTTAACTCTTCTTCTGGCTAGGTAGAATCCCATCAAAATTCCGAAGATCAACCCAAAAACAAGAAAAGATATTATTAGGATTAAATTTTTTGAAGACTCCAAACTTGTTCCCACATCTATTTCCTGTTCGCTTTCGGTTTCGAAATATATGGAAGTAGGTCCATCTAAAGGATTTCCATCAACGTCTTCCGCTTCTTCGATTAAGATCGTGTAGTTCCTTGAATACCTCAAATCCGCATTGGGTTTGATGGTCAATTCTGTGCCATCATTGTCCCAATCCAAACGATAACCGTATGGATCTAGTTCAGGCCTGATTTCCAAGTTCTCCGCTACAGATTCCTTATTCATAGTCGTGTTGAATCGAATGACAATCCATGCTTCAACAGAAACATCAGTTGTGCCATTGTCAGGATCGCTACTCACGATATAAGCCGCAGAGGATATTCCCGTTGTAATAAAATTTGCACATACCAATACCCATACTCCTAAGAGTGATATGATGGCCTTCTTCATTCCCAAACCTCTTATTGATGCTTAATTGCGGTTACGCCTTATTTACATTTCGCCAATTATTTGTTTCTATCAAAACCATTTATTTCATCTTTTCTGGGCCCCTCCTCCTCGGCTCCCTCATCCTAAAATTCCTCATCTCCCACTTCAGCCTCTTCCTCTTTTTTCCTTTTTGGTTTTAGTAAGGAAGAATACAATTACCAATATGATTATTACGGCTATGATCACGATTATCAGGAGGATCCACCAGTAATCAGTTTTACCTTTTTCTTCGCCTTTGACATCGACAAAGTGGGGATATATAGTTGGGCGTGTTGCAGGGTGTGTTGCAGTATTTACTCCATCCATTGCAGAGATGTAATATTCTATTCCCAAAGTCGTAACCGCAGAGGAGGGGATCTCTGCTGTCCATGTATTTTCAAGTGTATTTGTCATGGCAACTTGCGTGTATACAGTTTCACCGCTTTTCCTATAGAACAGATTTGCATCCGTAACTCCTACATTATCTGTGATTACCGTGGTTATGATCATCGGCTTGCCTACGGTTCCGCTCGCAACCGGTGTGTGGATTATCGTTGGTGGGGTAGTATCAGGTGCTATTGTGACATGCACCCACATTGTATCTGTATCCCGGTTGTCCGCTGCATCTACAACACTTAATGTGATCTCAAAGTCACCAACATTGTTAAATCCGTATGTCGGACTGATCCCGTACAGCGTTCGTAATGTCCCATCAGTAAACGTCCATGTGTAATCCACTATTCCAACATTATCTGTGGAGGCACTGCCATCGAACGTTACCATCGTACCTTCAATTACAGCCTGATCCAACCCTGCATGTGCCACAGGGGGTGTCGTATCTTGAATTAAAAATTGACCAGATGCTGATTCCCAATTATTTGAGATGTCATTGGCCCAGATAATGAATTGATACGTTCCAACGATATCATAGACCCGATCGTTGTAATATCTGTTTGTGGTCGAATCGTAACTCATAGAGAAATTCCCGATTGGACCGCTGTTTGGATCCATGATATCAACCCACACGCTGTCCACATCAACGATATCCATTACAACTGCCGAGATGTTCACGTAATCATTTACCTCCTGAGGATCTGGAAGCGCTGTTGCATCGGTTATGGTCGGTAAGCCAGTATCCTGTATCAAGAACTGTCCATAGGAGGAATTCCAGTTGTCGCTCGTATCATTGGCCCAGATTATGAATTGATACATTCCAACAATACCATAGGTCCGGTTATCATAATATCTGTTGATGCTCGAAGTGTAACTCATAGAGAAATTTCCAGCAGGGCTATCGTTTGGATCTGTGACATTCACCCATGCACCATAGACTTTATAGTTGTCCTCTATAACTGCCGAGATGTTCACGTGATCATTTAGCTCCTGAGGATCCGGAAGCGCTGATACATCCGTTATCTCTGGTAGGGGCGATGAGTCCATATATTGAGCTACTGTATTTATTGTAAGGGGATTGTTGGTAAAAGCGTCATATGTTGAACCTACATTGCCCTGGTTGGGTGGCAAAAAATAGAATGAGAGATAGGTTGTCGGGTTTCCTATGGGAGGATTTGTGATGTAGATACCAGAGTCTCCATACTCTCCTGACTCTGATTCAGGAACGTCATTACTGGTCAAATCATCGGTATAATATAGAGAGGGATTCCCCCCTACTTCGGTTAAGTTTCGTGGAATGACTATTGTGCCATGGGACCCTGTTATCTCAACCCAGGTTGGAGCATCGGTGTTTGTCGGGGTATCCGGAAGGCCGTCAATAGTAAGGTCGTTCGCGTTGGAGTCGTAATAAGTCATTGGAGTTACGGTGCTGAGAAAATCCAAAGAAACCCTCACCCAATCAGGGGAGGTGCCTATGTTCATCTCTTGGGTGGCGATTGCATAGGATTTGTAGGCGTAATTAATATTTACAAAATCACCGCTACCTATCTGCTGAATCAATCTCACAGGTCCGTCTTTATAGCCAGCTAAGGTATAGTCAAGATCGTCTTCATCGAATTGGAAGGGAAAGCCAAATATGGTGACTTGAAGCCTGTACTTCATTCTGTCAAATATGTCTGTATTATCTCCACCTATCGAGGTATTTATTCTTATTTCATCCATTATACCCATCTTGGTGTCATCGAACCCTAGGGTATAATCAGTAGCTGTTATTACATGAGATGTTGGATTATAATCGACATAATCCCTCGTAAATGTTTGTGTAAGGCTTGAAGAGCTGTAGATGTACACATATTTCATGGAAGAATCTATCGGATCCGTAACTATCACCTCGTACCTCTGCTCCTTGGTATTTAGAATCCAGCTGGTAGTGGGTGCAGCACCTCCTGCATCAAACGGCATAAACACGATTTCATCATTGCTATCCAATATACCATCGATAGCATCTACAAAATATGAGCCGTTTACATCGTTTTTTTCATCCAATTGAAACGGTATCTGTTCCCAATAACCACCAACAAACGCATATACCCAAATCTCATCGACTGGTGTTCCAATAAGATCTGGTAAATCGCTACCCAAAACTATAGCTGGTTCTACCCTTTGATCGATGCTCTGAGCCCAAACAGACGATAGAGGCGTTAATATGAAAATTACAAGGAGGTTTGTCAACAGCATAATCACGATGATTACTAAAGTTGCTTTTAGTCTGATTGCAGCTTTCTTTTCCGCCTTTCTATGTGAACGAAAAACAGACAATAAAGCTTGAAAACTATTTCCTTCACTTATAAGCCTCACCTCTGCAAGTATAACCAATCAATTTATGCGTATTTAAATCTCACGGTATTGTAAAAAAACCTGACACACCCGAATTGCGCGCCCCTGAAACCAAACTGTATGCCGAAAATTGGAAAACATCCCCACAAATCCCCTCAGTCTTGGGCACTAGCTTCCTCATGTTTAAGAACCCAACATATACGGGCATAACATGAGGGGAAAGGGGGTGTTCTGACTTTAGCATATAAAACTAAAAGAATAACCCCGACCCCCTCATGTTTAAGACTCAAGCTCATACGGGTATAACATGAGAGGAAAGGGGGTGTTCTGACTT
>JAZGAR010000039.1:0-13804 GCA_036475875.1 Thermoplasmata archaeon | reverse complement strand
TCTTTTGCACTGGTCACATCTACACCCTTCGCAACCCATATCGTGGGGGAGTGCTGGGCTGTGGCGGTTATCAGAAGAGGATTTGTAACATTATACGCTATCGCCTCTGCAACACCAGATACATTGGAGGCAATGGGAAAGAAAGAGATGTTCGCATAACTCAGTTGGTCATGCGTAATATTGGCGAACAATCCACCTGTTCTTCCGTATAGTCCCGGTTCTGCATTAACATGATCCGCAGCACTGGAATTATCGTCGAATTTCAACTTACTTGAATTACACTGAAGATCGATATTCCAAACACAGACATACCCTCCATGAGGACTGCTCACCTCCCACCATTCCTGCACATCGGTGTTTACTATGTTATCATCTTCCGTGCCGTTTATAACCGCCGTGTTTCCACCCGAATCCCGATAGTCCATGGGAATCGAGGTATTGGTATGATCCAGAGCAATGGATATATTTACCACAATAGGTCCATCTATGTAGATATCTAAATACCCAGAGGCGTTCACATGTTCCGGATAGAATCTCCAGGTAAAATTGAAATATGCGTCCACAATGATGCCCATTATATTCTCATAAATGTGCCAACTTACAACACCAAGTGCTCTAACGTAACCATCTTTTTTTAGGGTGAAGTCAGAACCCAAATCATTCTCATCATATGGTATTACAAAAGGTCCTAAAGTTGCGATAGCTTCGAATTCCAATGTATCCACCAGATCCTCTCCGTCCCCGCCTTTTGCCTCTGTGACGTTGAAGTAGTCTACGACCATTCCTACCCCGTCTCTAAAGCCCATGGTATATGATTCGGTAAACACCTCGTCCGTAACGGTATCGAATCTCACATAATCCTCTGTAAAACCCGCCTCGATTGAAAAACTCTTATAGATATACGCCCAGGCACTATCGCCGGTATCAGGGTCTGTGATCTCCACCTCGTATCTCGGCGCGCCGCAGGAGACAACCCACTCGTTCGAAGAAGCCTGATCGCCTGCATCTTGGGACATGAACACGATTTCGTCATTGCCATCAAGAACACCGTCGGAGTTGTTTACACCGTAGCTACCGGTAGTTGAGTTTCGTTCGTCGACCTGAAAAGGAATCTGTTTCCACGTTCCAGTGGAACCATCCCATGCGTAGACAAGTATATCGTTGTCGAAGGAGAACACATCCGTGCTGTTTACAGGGGTACCAATGAGGTCTGGGACCTGGTTGGCCGTGATCACTATGGCCTCGTCCATGCGTCCCAACGTGTTCCAGCCGATCGTACCTAGCGGTTCCACATCTTTACCGCCATCCAAAGGGTCCACTTTCTCCTCGCCTAAAATGAGGACATTTGCCGGGCTGAGCATGGAAAAGATGATGATTAGAGTCATAAGGATAACGGCAGCTAATTTTCTTTTTATTTTATCTACCTCCCCACCTAGTAGCTTTCTGAGAACGCCTTTCCAAGCAGTTCCCTTCCAATGCCAGATAGATAACGACTTTATACATATATATAATTTCGGTTCCCGTACATTCACTCCTTTTCGCCCTTCTTATATGGATTTGGACGGTTTGGGTGTGGCGAACCTTTTGAAACATTGCTCCTTTTATCTTTGAAGAAAACCACAACACGCCCCTCTGAAGCCTTTTTAAATCACATCGTGATACTCATAGGAATAAACATATAAATGACGTATCACTTTATACCACTCTCAGAGGCATAGGATGGAACACGGTAACCGGAAGCTTATGAATTATATACTGTGGGAGTTCGCGATATTCCTCGTATTGGTATTTTCTATTTTATACCTTAATATGTTCCTACAATTCGGAGCGATCCAGGAGGCCATCATCGAGTTACTTCCAAAGACCATTGGAGTTATACTGCTAGTGGTGATCACAAAGCTGGTTCTTGGTCTCCTGAGGCCGGCTTTTGATAAGGCCTTTGAAAAACGCCTCCCTTCACATACGGATGTGATGATGACATGGCAGTTCCTTGCCAATATAGTCTGGATCTTTGTCATTATATTGATAATACTCGTCATGATGGGCAATTTCGAGGCTTTTTTCGGCTTTGGCGTCATAGTGGCCGCCGCGCTTTGGGTGCTGCAAGGACCCATACTCAATTTAGCGGGCTGGTTGGTCATAATATTTCACAGACTATATACAATCGGCGATAGAATAGAGATCGCCGGAACAAAAGGATATGTGGTAGATATTGGTATGTTCCACACCACCCTCAGGGAGTTTGGAGAATGGATGAAGGGCGATACCTTCACAGGTAGGCTCACCAGCGTCCCGAATAGCAATGTTTTTGAAACACCGATTCTAAATTACACCAAAGATACACCCTATATCTGGGACGAGGTCAAAATCGCCATAACCTACGAGAGCGACCATAGTCTGGCAAAACAAATCATTCTGGACAGTGCGTTTGAAGTGGTTGGCGATAACATGAAAAGATATTCGAAGTTGATGGAGCAAAAGATGGATATCAGGGATTTAAAGAGGACGCTTATAGAGGAGCCGACAGTTAGGGTAGAGTTCTCCGAGTCCTGCCTGAATTTCTATGTTATATACTTCTGCAATGTAAGACAAAGAAGGACCATAGGATCCCAGATAACCGAGAAAATCTTGGATAAGATCAAGAAGGCCAAAAAAGTCAAGATAGCCTATCCTCACTTGGAGGTCGTAGGCGTGAAAAAGCGCTAAGGTCTTCACAAAATTTCAGGATGCCAGCCCTTAAAATAGTTTTACTTTCACTCATCCCTCCCACTTCGAAGTATATAAACCAAAACCGATTACCTTCTAATAGACAGGAGGCAAAAAAATGAGTGGAGAAGAACACTACAGTTGGGAAGATGTTTACAGGCTCCTTTGTTGCAGCACACGATTCGAAGATCGAAAATAAAGATCACCCGCTTTCACCATCCGCTACCCGAATTTTGGGTGGGTTTTTCCGATTTTTTTGTACAGCCCTGCCCACCCTCTATTTTTTTGAACCGATCATCAAGACCTCACCCTTACATCTGGGACATTTCCCATCACTTACACGGTTCAATACCGTGAAGAAATCCTCTCTGTGCACCAGCATCTCTCCGCAACTCGGGCAATAGGTATCTTGATACTTACTACCTGGCACGTTGTTTATATACACATTTTTTAGACCTTCAAACTTGGCTATGCGCTGCGCCTCAACTAGTGCCTCTTTAGAGGTGGTGGGCACATCGGTCAATCTATGCGCCGGAAAGAACCTAAGAAAATGCAAGGGGGTATCTTTACCAAGGATTTTGAGCACCCACCTTGAGAGTTTTTGAATCTCCAGTGGATCGGAGTTCAGAGGCGGCACGAGTAAATACGATATTTCGATGTGCAATCCCAGTTCCTTTGCCAGTTTGCATGTGGCGAGAACAGGCTTGAGGTGGGCCCTGGAGATCTTGGCATAAAAATCGTCGCTGAAGGCCTTTATATCCACATTTACCGCATCTATGAACGATGAGAGTTCGATAAATGGTTCTTTCTCAATGTATCCGTTTGTGATGAATACATTAAAAAATCCCTTTCCCTTCAAGAAGTTCGCAGCATCATATACGAACTCATACCAAATCGTGGGCTCGTTATAAGTCCAGGCTATACCATCACAGTTGTTTTTCTTGGCCATGGTCTGTATCTTTTTAGGGGTCATCTTCCTGGTTTGAACCAGCTCTATTTTTGATTGAGAGAGCTCATAATTCTGACAGTAGTCGCATTTGAAGTTGCATCCTGCCGTACCAAGAGAGAGCACGAGGCTTTCGGGATGAAAATGAAATAAGGGTTTTTTGCCTATTGGATCGACGTTGATCGGTGCTGCCATTCCATAGTTCGTGGATACCAGTTTGTTTTGGTGGTTCACCCTGACCCCGCACAAACCTATCCTGCCCTCTGCTATGACGCAGTGCCTCGCACACAAAGTGCATTCGACCTTATTGTTATTCGGGGCCCAAAACCTTGCCTCTTTCATTTCACCACTTTGATCCTTTTAAATCTACGGTTATGGTGACAATCATTCCACGATATTAAGATTTTTCCACGGCTTGTGCCGTTTTAATACCATTTCTCCGATAATGAGCCTTCAGTAATGCAACCCTTTTGCAAGCCTTCTCAATACGAACCCTGGTAGGATATTCAGTAGAACGCAAAACACCTCTATGTTCCTATCCTTCAGCAACACCATGTTCCTTAGCCTGTAACTTCTTTTAATTTTTTTTTCTAATTGGTCCCTCCATAGTCTATCATATTCTTTAAGGTGCTCCAGTGATTGTTTTTTGACGGCAACTCTGCCGCAAATCTCACCGGCGATCTTACCTGCAATAAATGCATTGGCGATTCCCGCGCCTGTAAAGGGGTTAACCTGCCTGGCAGCATCTCCCACTATTACCACGTTCTTTTTCACGCATTCTTTTGGAGGTAGGGTGCTGGGCACACAGCCTGATAGGAACCTGATCGACTGAGCATTTTGAAATTTGGTCTTGATGAAATTCTTAAGAGCATTCACAGCACCTTGCTCACTATATCTTAATAAGCCCACGCCCACATTGGCCTCGTTCTCGCTTTTTGGAAATACCCAGGCGTAACCTCCAGGTGCATAAGCACTGCCCAAGTAAAATTCAAGGCAGTCGGAATCGCAATCGATGTTCACCAATGTATGCTGTGCACATGAACCTATCATCCCTATCCTGCCTCTCGTATTGATCCCGACGAGTCTTCCAATTCTTGAATCTACACCGTCAGCAGCAACGATTATCCTCGCCTTCACGATCTCATTACCCATGACCACACCTTCTTTAGAAACGTTGGTCACCGTCTTGCCGAGAAGTAACTCAGCGCCGCGCTCAACAGCCATCCAAAGCAGTTCTTTCTCAAATGACGCTCTATCCAGCACATATCCCACAAAAGGGGAGGTTTTTATTTTAACTACTTTGCCTTTTGACGAGATCAGGTTGAAATAATGCGTTTCATTTATCAACCACTCAGAGCCACATTTCATCCCGAAATTTTGCGGTAAGGTGTTTGCCACAACCTCAGCGCATCTCACAGGATTGCCAATCTCCCTTTTCCTGTCAATTATCAGTGTGCTGGCCCCTTTCTCAGCGCAATACCTCGCGCAAACTGCACCTGCAGGACCGCAACCCACCACAACCACATCGTAGCCCAATCTAACCCCTCATAGAAAAACCTGTCTCATTCTTCTGATGAAAGCCATGATAACAACGATTATGGAGAGAAGGATGATCAAAAGGACAAAATACAGAGTTATTGCCATTTCACCTTCCTCGGTTTTTGCCTCTAGTACTATCACCGTAATAGTATCGCTGTCTGAGTATTGGCCGTCTAAAACAGTTAATCTCACATCGTATATGCCCTCGTCGAATATATGGATTGGGTTTTGATCTGTGGAGTTGGTGCCGTCATCAAAATCCCAAAAATAACTCACAATGTTATCATCCGAATCAAAAGAAAGATCGCTGAATTGCACAGCATCGAGAGCATTTCTTGTGATGTCCTCCCCGGAATTTGCAACAGGAGGCTCGTTCCAGTCCCATAGGAATATTCGGGTAAAGTACACCCCAACCTCTACGCTCTCGATTATCACACCAATTTCGCGATTCTGGGTTACGGAGTTTCGATTCCAATTGATGCTGGAGATTAAGGTTTTGTTGCCATCCGCGATCATGCCTTTATTGTGCATCTTCGAGAGTCCCAGTCTGTCGTAATCCACAAGCCTTGCCTCTAGGTATTCTGTAATGTTATGATTAAAAGCGTAGTCGTTGATATAAACGAATGTGTCGTAATTATCTAGCGTAGGATCGTCTGGATAAGCATAAATGGATGATAATAATATCCTCACATCCACATGCCGCTTCTCTGCCGCTTCTATAGCCGCTTTTAGGTAAAGGTTTTCATACTCCAGCTCACGGTCGTTCCAATTTAACGCTACATCCAACTGCTCGATATAGAGGGTCTTTCCCGCAGAATTTATCATGTCTAGTATTGCTTCGGATTCCAAAAGGGAAGTATCGGGAGATAAAACGGGTGAGACCTGGAACTCTCCCTCAAAATTCTTACCGGGAAAGACTGGTACGTAATAACCTGTTTCTATCCAGTCGTCCACCTCAAAATCTAAGGATGCATTTCCATATTTCGGATCATCTGGTGTGAAGGGAAATATGTCATAGCCAACAGAACTCCAATCGGCAAAGAAAACATCCGCGAAATATTTGGCCATGTCGGCATCCCTGATCACAACCCCCCATCCGCGATTGCCGTAGGTGTTGGAAACAGGTATGCCCGTGTATTTCCAGTTCTCGGATGAAATGATCACCGAGGTGTTGTCGATCACGGCATATTTTGCATGTATATAGCGGTATCTTGAGCCAAGAGTCGAATTGAACACAAGAAACCTGACCTCACCTCCGTTTTCTACTATTTTTTGAATTATGTATTTTTGCTCCTCTGTTGTGCCATATGCTGGGCCGCCTTCTATAAGCACCTTTACTTCAACACCATCATTCAGTCTCTCGATGATCTTCGCTGTGATATTCCAGTTCGTGAACTGATACAGGCCGATGTAGATCGTGCTCTTTGCCCCTTCAATTTCGCCTATTATCGCGTGGTAACTTGAGTCAGGCGATGCGAACAAGGTCATGTTACCAGTATATGAAAAGCTCTCATACTCAAAATTGGACTGGCCGAGTTTATAATGCCTGATGTGCTTCCAATCCAATGATGTGTTCGTGTCGGCATAGCTCAGATTCTTTTCATCAAAATTCCTTTTTAGGATTTCACCTTTCATCGCGTCCAAAATCGGGGATCCATTCCAACCAGGCCCTTCATATTCTGAATCTCCATACACAATTATATCGATAAGATTCCCAAAATCGTCCAAAAGCAACGCCTCATCCCTATCATTTGCAAAACTCGGCTCCTCCCTGGTTATCATCTCCAAAATGGAGGATAAGGATTTTCCGTACTTAAAATGAGGATAAAAGCCCATCATGTCGTGGAAGATGGCGGCGTTATTGGCTATATAGAGGTTGTCTTCTGGGGGAATTATGGAATCCTCAGGAAATATCAGGGTCCCGGAATAGGAATACTGTCCATCAGAGATCCGCCATCCGCTGATGTCAATCTCCGTGTTTGAGGGATTGAAAAGGCCGAGAAATTCGTATTTGTATGAGGCTTTGTAGAAAAGCTCTGAGATTATGATGCCACTCTCCGAGGAATTCGGTTCCTGGTAAAGACCATTAGTCTGATTCGGGGTTGGATTGCTGAAACTGGCCCAACTCTCATCTCCATCCGTCCTCCTACCGAAAGATATGTCGTACTCGCTAGAATCGTACGAATAAGAATCTATAATCGTACTCTCATCCACGTAAAGAAGATGGACGGTGTCACCACCGTTATTCAATCCGAAAGTCCTGTTGAAAAATAAAACCTCATTCGGCTGGATCGTCGTATTCAAAGGAATCTGCCAAGGTTTCTTTCCAGCGCCCATAGAGTCATCTAGCCAGCAACCGTCAAGTCTGACTGGTGTTGTTCCGCTATTGTAGAGTTCTATCCATTCTGTGGAATAAAGGGTCTTAGGCGCGGGCATGAACTCGTTGATCTTAACATTATACAAATTTCCCAATGAATCCACAGTATATTGGTTTTCTTCACCTGGGGTAGGTAAGAGAAAGTTCTTCCAATCGTCAGTGCCATCGGGAAATCTGCCAATCGCAACATCATCTTTACTGCTAGAGTAGGTATGGCTGTCTATTATCATATTCCCATCAACGTAAAGAAGATTGACAGTGTCTCCTGCGTTATTTAATCCACGATCCTCGTAAAGCACAAAAAACTCACCAGGATAGATGGTGGTGTTCAGCGGTATCTGAGATGGTATCCCCCCGCTATTTATTGCGTCATCAAGCCAGCAGCCGTCAAGCCTGACGGGCGTTGTGCCTATATTATAAAGTTCTATCCATTCTGTGGAATAGGAAGTCTTAGGCGCGGGCATGAACTCATTGATCTTTATATTCGACAGGTTGGCGAGTGAATCTACAGTATATTGGTTTTCTTCACCGGGGGTTGGTAAGAGAAAGTTCTTCCAATCGTCAGTGCCGTCAGGATACCTGCCGATGGCTGTATCATCTTTACTACTGTAATAAATATGGATATCAACTATGACCCCTGTGTCATTCAGAAGAGTAACGTTATCGCCGTTGTTGTCCAGCGCTAAGCCTGTTATGTTCCTGTAGAATACCAATGCTTGACCAGACAGTATGATGGTCCCAAATGGTATGGTATAGGGACTTGAACCAAAACCTAGTGAATCGTCGATTTTCCAAAGACCAAGGTTCACCATCGTGCTTCCCAGGTTGAACAGCTCGATCCACTCATCTTTGTAATCTGCAGTTCCGTTATTATCCCAGTCACTTTCAGGATCTGGTAGAAACTCGTTGATCACCACTTGGATCGGCGAATCGCTGTATATATAGGCGTATTGAGGACTCGTGGTGTTTTGCTCGGCATCGTCAGTGGCATTCACGTAGTATTCTATAACCGTTTTCTCAACCTGGGCTGGAATCTGGAATGTGAAGTTCATGCCATCATAGGTCATGGGAGTTGAGAAATGCATGGTGCCGTTGATGGTATAGATTAATGTTACAGACTTAAGATTATAATCATCAGAAACATACGAGGTTATTGTAACACCCTCAAGGGTGGTCGGATTAATAGGTGAATGCCTAATTGCGGTTATCGTCGGAGGGTCGTCATAAAGATGCGCGTTGGCCCAGCCAGGCGTTGGATCTGATTCATTCCAGCTCAGGCCTGAATCGGTATCGAGACCGTTGGGATGAAGGGATATGGAGTTGCCTTCATCGGCTGAGGGATTTGGACCGCTCCAGGTCAGCTCAGGAGGAGGGGAATCCACAGAGGTTCCAGATAGATAAGCCACATAATCAATCCCATAACCGGTTTCATTTTTTAGGAGGACATCATCTCCTGTATTTGTCAAAATTGACGTGTTGATGCCAAAAAAAAGATTAGCCACACCGTCTGAGAAATCAGTATCGTTCACACCTTGACTTGTTGTTATTGATATATATGCATCGGGCGGGAATGTCATCTCAGGAAATATGAAATCATCACCCACCCCGTCCTGATCTGTTATAGCCCAATTTGTGATATTCACTGCGGTGGTTCCGTTGTTAAAAAGTTCAATCCATTCCCAACCAGTATCTGGACCTGTGGGATCGTACATGATCTCGTTTATGACAACATCTATCCCGCTGGAATCTGCTTCCGAAACCGGAATTGGCATGAAGATCAATAAACTGAGAATCAAGCATGAACTCAGGAAAACCGCTCTAACCTTCATAATACACACCGTAACTCCTCAAAGGTGAGTAAGAGTATAGAGGGAGGTATTTATTACTGTTACTATTTTTACAAAATCACCTGTTTGGCGCGAAGAACGCTTCATCAATAGGCACAGAATCTCCCCACCATGCCAAAATGCCCAAAGCTACTTCTTCATCCTTTCTTCTGACAGCTTCAGGTGATCGGTTTCTATCAGTACAAGCGCCTGAAAAATCTCCTTGATCCTGGGCTCTTTAGCCTCCTTGAAGAACTGACTGTACGATTTAATGGCTCTCGCTTCTCTATTGTGCGATTCTTTTAGATTCTCTTGATAGGATGGATAACAGGCGAGTTTGTCCAGGGTTATGGTGGGTTTTTCCACTTTAAGAATTTCACATATCATGGAGGCATGCTCACTTTCGATCTTGGACAACGCTTTGAACATCTGTTTTCCCTCTAGGGTATCTGTCATCTCTACCGCACATATGTAAAACTTGGTGTTTTCTATTTCCAGTTCAAGTGCACTCTGGAGGTTGTTCTTTGAAATTTCAGACAATTTCTCTATCACAGGCTCCATCCAGTCCCTTGCCAAAACCATGTATTTTGCTGGAGCACCGCAGAAAGGGCAGTTCGTTGGTATTTCCTCTCCAAGATATGGATCACCGCATATTTTGCATCTGAACACTCTCACTTATCATGCCTCCTGTAGGGTAAATATGTACAATGCAAATAATATTATTGATATTTATAGATGCTGTTTGAATGAATACTTTTTGTAATGGATATTCCAGGTTGCAAATTGTGGCTTTTGCCCTTTTTTCATTCAAATTATTCTTCCTCTTCGAATTCAACCCCACAATGAGGGCACACGGTATCTGAGGGACTGATATCAGCGCCGCATTCAGGACACTCGAATACTTCACCCTCGGCTTCTTTTTTAACTTCCTCCTTTTGTTCTTCCTCTCCCACTGCCACCTTTGGTTTTTCTTCCTCCTCTAGTTCCACTTCCACTTTTTCCTCTGGTTCCTCTCCCCCTTCTATTTCCCCCTCCTCTACTTCTTCCGATTCCTCCTCCAGTTCTTCTTCTTCCTCAGGTTCTTCCTCCTCTTCCTCCTCCGGTTCTTCTTCCTCTTCTTCTTCCTCTTCTTCCTCCTCTTCAATCTCTTCCTCGGCTCCTTTCCTCCTCTTTGCTGCCCACAATAATGCGATTAGGAGGGCTATTATAATCAACACGATCAAGAACCAGAACCACGCTTCTTCAAACATGGATTTCTCCTTCACAGGACCTGGGTTGTTCACTTCCACGCTTATGCTCGCTTCTTGGGAATGATTCTCTCCATCGTATGATCTTACATAGATCGTGTGCTGCCCGTTGCTATATGATGTGGTATCCAATGTGTATGTCCAAGAGGTTGTACCTGTGGCAGTTTCCCAGTTACCCTCGTCAATTCTAATCTCAACGCTTTGGATGGTGCCATCAGGGTCTGATGCATTGCCGAAAATCTCCACCGTACCGTCTATTATCGCTCCTGACGATGGCGAAGATATGGTGCTTGTGGGGACCTGATTTATAGGCTCAGGCGGCACAGCAGGTGTGGCACTTGCTTCATTGGACAATGGTGATTCACCAATACCGTTTATTGCGGAAACATTGTAAGAATAACCTTCTCCATTAATTACACTGGTATCGTTATACCATAATTGACCTACAGGAACTGTGGCGTAAACTCCTTGGGTATCATTTCGATAGATGTTATACCCCGTAATTGCAGAGCCGCCATCTGAAAATGGAACACCCCAGGTTAGATTCACATAAGAATCACCCGCTATCGCGGTCAAGCCTGTGGGTGCGGAGGGCTGGCCAAAAGGAGTGGCATTCACTACATCGGACATTGACCCTTCCCCATAGCTGTTAACAGCTCTCACCCTGTAGTAATAGGTGGTGCCGTTGGTTACCGTGGTATCATTGTAGTCGAAGACAATTCCAAATTCCGCATGGAAGGTCTCTCCCCCTGATGTTGTTCCTCTATATATTATATAGTTGGTAATGGGGAGACCTCCGTCACGGGCAGGAACATTCCAGGTTAGATATACATAAGATCCTCCGGCCGTGGCTGTTAAGCCTAATGGAGCCGATGGTACCGAGCCTGCTTTAATACTCACTTCATCTGAAAGGGGTCCTTCTCCGAGGGTGTTATTGGCACTCACCCAGTAGTAATAGGTTTCACCATTGGTTACATTTGTGTCATTGAAATAAGAGACATTTCCTATAACTGTAAGGAAAATCTCTCCTCCCGATGTTGTGCCCTTGTAGATGGTGTAATTTATGATTTGAGAACTGCCATTTGAAGCTGGCGTGGTCCAGGTTATGTTTATATAAGAATCACCGGGCAGTAAAATCACGTTTTGAGGCTCAGTGGGTTTACTAATAGTATACTGGACACTGTCAGTGTGGCTGCCATAACTCACGTTAAACCAGATGGTACCCAGTGTGCTCCCCACGTCGATTCCATTCATGACATTGGGTGTAGCTCCAAGAAGAGATGAACCGCTTCCTTCAGCAGTCCAGTTTGCACCCACTGTCCCGAGGTAGCCAATCGTGTTATTGTAAGCTGAGCAGTTGCCCCATTCCTGGAATCCTAAAGGCACGATACCGCCTGTCAGGATCGTACCATTTGGAGCATCGGTTATCTCAATGTAGTCCACAGTCCAAGTGGGATAATATATCACAGTATCATTGAACCAATTCGTTCCGTTAAAGTATGAAGCGTTGAACCATACAGTGACCTCGATAGTGCCCACATCGATTCCGTTTCCGTCGGAAGGTGTGGGGCCAAGAAGTGATGAATTACCCCCCTCAACAGTCCAGTTTGCACTGACAGTGGTAATATAGCCCGCCGTGTTATTGTACAATGAAGAGTTACCCCATTCCTGGATACCAAAAGGTAATGGATTACCCGCTAGTGGTGTTCCGTCAGGAGAATCCGTGATCTCGATATAGTCCACTGTTGGCGGGTTTATGATAAGTGTGAAATTATCGCTCAAATTCGAAGTGGTATTGCTACCATCGATTATTATAGTGCCCCCTGAATTACCTGCTGTAAATGTTGTAGAATTGTCTTTTAGGGTGTTGAATGAACCTAGAGACGGGGATTGTGTCCAGTTGACCTCAACCGAACCTAAATAGGTTGGGCCGGTGTTATTGTACGCTGAAGCATAGATTGTAACCCCCTTCCCAACATCCAAATAAACTGTTATGAGCTCTGCTCCACCTGGAGAATCGGTGATTAAGATATAATCTATAGTGGGCGGTGCGGTGATATTCAGTTGGAAGGTATCATTTATAACCAATGTTGTGTTTTCGCCTATTATGGTTGTTAAACCAGCTATACCACCTGCAGTGAAGATTGTTTGGTTACTTTTCGTTGGGAGGAAGGAACCTAATCCGCCGGTCTCACTC
Source organism: Thermoplasmata archaeon (assembly GCA_036475875.1). Lineage (GTDB taxonomy): Archaea > Thermoplasmatota > Thermoplasmata. The sequence continues at coordinate 966 of JAZGAR010000039.1, read as the reverse complement.
CAATTAACCTCAACAAGCCCAACGTAGGTTGGGCCAGTATTATTGTAGCCTGAGGCATAAATTGTCATAGATGAACCCACGTTCAATATCTGCGTCGCTAGATTATAGGCGGTACCGTTGGGAATGTTGGTGAGATTGATGTAGTTGGGAGTTGGTGGTAAAATATTTACAGTGAAGTTGTCTGTCAAACTCGGATCTGAGGCATTGGTTCCATTTATATCTAAAACACCTGCGGTAAAGTTGGCAAAGAATGTGGTGGAGTTTCCTGTGATATTGTCAATATATCCCAATGATCCAAGGGGTGTTAAAGTCCAATTCACATCCACCAAGTCGACATAGCCTGTTGTACCATTATACCCAGAGGCATAGGCGGTCACCAAGCCGCCAATAGGTAAGTCAACCGTAATCAACGGAGTTCCATTAGGAATATCTGTGATGATGATATAATCAACAATTGGCAGGCCTAATGGTGTTCCGTTCGCTTCATTGGACAATGGTCCTTCTCCAACGCTATTAACCGCACTAACTTTGTAGAAATAGGTAACCCCCCCGGTCACGCCTGTATCGTTGAAGGATGTGAAGTTTCCTATTGCCATATAAAATGTCTCCCCGCCTGATGCAGTTCCTCTATAAATGCTGTAATTTGTGATCGAAGAACCGCCATCCGAGGTAGGTGCATTCCAACTTAGATTTACATAGGTTTCTCCAACTGCTGCTGTCAAAACTGTTGGTGCATCCGGTGTTGAATGAGCAGAGACAAAAACTGCATGCTCTACCACACCATAATAAGTAGGCGGCAATAGAATGAAATACCCAGATTTGTAACCTTCTAGCATCCAGGCCTGTCCTGGTAACCCGGGAACTGCAGGTCCAACCAAAGTTGCGTTGTAAATGTCGTGCGAGACATTGATTGCGTTGTTGTGGGCCGTATAATCGGCTATAGGATCCGTTACATCCTGAATCGGG
>JAZGAR010000038.1:0-13614 GCA_036475875.1 Thermoplasmata archaeon | reverse complement strand
AAAGGTGTGGAAGAAGTTACAATTGTGAAATTATTTGCAACATATGGCGCGGAAGTGGGATCGTCAGTATCCACATACCAGTAATAGGTGACAATATCGCCCTCGAAATCCGCTCCGCCCGAGGTCCAATTTAATGTTTGTGTTGCGTTGCTTGATATGTTTGTATCGTCAGGAGGATTCAAAGGTGGAACGGGAGCAGGAGGCGGAGTATTCATGTGAAACATGGATTCATTCCACAAACTCCACTCATAGCCGTCGTAAACCCTCATACCAAACCAGTAGTCCGTGCCATCAAGTAACGCACTCCCTCCATAGATAACGGAGTTGAGAGCTCCTGTTTGAGGTCCTGGTGCCCACATGTCCGAAAGGTCTGCCGCTGTTCCAACTCTCACCTCGTATTCCACCTGGGTATCGCCCACTTCCAAGTCCAAGGGTGACCAACCCAAATCCGGTGTGTGGTCAATGATGTGCATAATGTCTGTGGTGCTGTCTGTGAATCCTGAGACTGTCAGATCTTGAGCTTGAGGTGGAGTGTTCATATGAAACATGGTTTCATTCAATAAGCTCCATTCGATTCCATCATACACCAAAATCCCGAACCAATAGTCGATTCCATCCATTAAGGAAGACCCTGCATAAACCATGCTGTTTCCTGCACCTACCTGGGGTCCGAATGCCCACATATCAGAAAGACCAGATGCTGCTCCAACTCTAATCTCGTACTGCTGCTGAAAATCTCCTGAATCGATATCAAAGAATGACCAACTCAAATCTGGAGTATGATCTGTTATATGTAATATGCCTTGGGTGGCATCTGCAAAGCCCTGCACTGTGAGGTTCTGAACCTCAACACTGTTCATATGAAACCTGGTCTCATTCCAAGAACTCCATTCGTAGCCGTCATAAACTCTAATTCCGAACCAGTAATCATCCCCATCCCGCAAGGGAGAACCGGGATAAATTTCAGAGGTGGTGGTACCTGGTAGCGGTCCATTTGACCACATGTCGGAAAGACCGGGTGCGGAACCCACACGAACCTCATACTGCATCTGTGTATCTCCCTCACCATCCCAGAAGGTCCAGTTAAGATATGGGGTATGATCTGTTATACGCAAAATACCTGGGGAACCATCTGTGAAGCTTTGGACCGTAAGGCCCTGGGCTTGAAGGCTGTTTAAGTGAAACTGTGTTTCATTCCAGGCGCTCCATTCATAGCCATCGTAAATCCTGATTCCAAACCAGTAGTCTGCATTATTCAACAGTGCAGATCCACCGTAAAGCACACTGTTTAATGAACCGACTTGAATTCCAGGGGCCCACATGTCAGAAAGACCTGATGATGTGCCAACCCTGATTTCATACTGAATCTGGGTATCTCCTGCTTCTGAATCTGAGAATGACCAGGCCAAATCGGGGGTGTGATTTACTATGTGCATAATCTCCTGCGAACCTTCTGAAAACCCTGCCACGGTAAGACTTCGGGCAACAGGTTGTGTATTCATATGGAACATCGTCTCATTTAACAGGCTCCAATCCAAACCATCGTAAACAAGAACCCCGAACCAGTAGTCTGTTCCATCCACCAAAGGAGAACCGGCATAAACCACACTGTTTCCTCCACCTGCCTGGGGTCCAGGGGCCCACATATCAGAAAGCCCTGATGCGGTCCCCACCCTCACCTCGTACTGCTGCTGGAAATCCCCTAAATCAGAGTCAAAGAAGGACCAACCCAGATCTGGTGTTGAATCGATGATATGCAGAATACCTGCAGTTGCCTCGCCAAATCCAGACACCGATAAGTCCCTTGCCTCAGGGGGTATGTTCACGGATCCTGTGGTCGTGAAGTTCCAGACGAGGATTGATGTCCATTCCCATCCATCAGTCACGTTAATTATCCAGTAGTAATTTGTGCCGGGGGCAGTGGAAAATGAAGTGGATGAGGTCCCAGTTGTGGTACCGTTAGCATTATAGGGAAAAGCAGGAGGGTTATTGGTATCCACATACCACCAATAGGTGATGGTATCTCCCTCTGAATCGACTCCACCTGCTGTCCAGCTCAATGTTTGAGCAGGACTGTCAGGGATGTTTGCATCATCCGGGGGATTGAGTGGTGGAACTGGAGTTGGTGGTAAAGCGTTCATATGAAAGAGAGTTTCATTCCATAGGCTCCATGTATTTCCATCAAAGACCCTGATTCCGAACCAATAGTCCACTCCATCAACCAATGGTAATCCAGAATAAGTTTCAGTATTTCCGGCACCAACCTGGGGTCCGGGGGCCCACATGTCAGAGAGGCCCGATCCCGTACCCACTCTTACCTCGTACTGCTGTTGGGTGTCTCCTACATCCGGGTCAAAGAAGGACCATGCCAGATTTGGTGTGTGATCCAAGACGTGCATGATTTCGGAAGTGCCTTCTGAGAATCCTGAGACCAACAGATCCAATGCTTCTGGTGGATTGTTCACCACAGCTGAGGTTGTGAAGTTCCATATAATGGAGGCATTCCATTCCCAACCATCGGTTACATTGACATACCAATAGTAATCAGTTGCTGGGGATGTGGCAAAAGAAGAGGATGAGGTTCCTGTTGTTGAACCGTTTGCGAGATAAGGTGGAATCGGTGGATCATCTGTGTCAACATACCACCAATAGGTGATTGTATCCCCTTCGGAATCGGCTCCTCCTACACTCCAGCTTAGGATCTGTGCAGGACTGCTTGGGATGTTTGCATCATCAGGAGGGCTTAAAGGAGGAGCAGGTGCAGGCGGAAGGGCATTCATATGAAATAGGGTTTCGTTCCATTCACTCCATTCATAATTGTCAAAAACCCTGATGCCGAACCAATAATCGGTCCCGTCAAGCAATGTTAAACCTGTATAGATTTCAGATGATGATGGCCCTCCTGCAGGGCCGAAAGACCACATGTCTGAAAGGCTTGATGACGTTCCTACCCTAATTTCGTACTGCTGTTGAGAATCTCCAATCTCTAAATCCCAGTAGGACCACCCCAGATCAGGGGTATGGTCAATTATATGTAAAATTCCCTGGGTGCCTGTTGTATACCCTGAGACTGTCAAGGTCCACGCCTCTACACTGTTCATATGAAACTGCGTCTCGTTCCATGCGCTCCATGTATTCCCATCATTGACCCTTATTGCAAAAAAGTAGTCTACTCCATCTTGTAATATTAGCCCTGCATACACAACTGAGTTAATCCCTCCAGCCTGAATACCTGGTGACCACATATCAGAAAAACCCGAGGAAGTCCCAACCCTTATCTCGTATTGCTGCTGGGTGTCCCCTCCATCGGGATCTGAGAACAACCACTCCAGCTGAGGCGTGTGGTCTGTGATGTGCATAATACCATTTGTTCCGTCGGAAAATCCCGAAACAGCAAGATCAATTGCTTCTGGCGGATTGTTCACGATTACTGAGGTTGTGAAGTTCCAAACAATTGTTGTGTTCCATTCCCAGCCATCGGTTGCGTTGACATACCAATAATAATCAGTTGCAGGTGAGGTTGAAAATGATATAGATGAAAGTCCAGTAGTGGTTCCGTTTGCTATGTACGGGAGCATTGGTGGATTGTCGGTATCCACAAACCACCAATATGTTATTGTGTCTCCCTCGGATTCGGCTCCCCCTGCGCTCCAGCTCAGTGTCTGGGCAGGGCTGCTTGGAACATTGCTATCATCAGGCGGGCTTAATGGAGGAATAGGTGCGGGAGGTAGCGAGTTCATGTGAAATTGTGTCTCGTTCCACAGGCTCCACTCGTAGCCATCATAAACCCGGATGCCAAACCAATAATCGGTTCCGTCAAGCAAAGTCAGGCCTGCATAAATTTCCAAAGTAGTGGCCCCTGCAGAAGGTCCAAAGGTCCACATGTCTGAGAGGCCCGATCCCGTACCCACTCTGATTTCGTATTCCTGCTGGGAATCTCCAATTTCAGGATCAAAAAACGACCATTCCAGATCAGGGGTGTGGTCCGTGATATGCATTATTCCTTGGGTTCCTGTTGAATACCCTTGTACCGCCAAATCCTGCGCTTCTGAAAGAGCATTCAAATGAAATTGTGTTTCGTTCCAAGGGCTCCATTCAAATCCATCGTACACCCGTACCGAAAACCAGTAATCTGTACCCTCCATCAAAGGAAGACCTGCATAGGTTACGGAATTTGTTGGGCCGATTTGAGGAGGGAGCGACCACATGTCTGATGCGCCCGGGGATGAACCCACTCTCACTTCATACTCCTGCTGAATATCCCCTCCTTCAAAATCGAAGAACGTCCAACCCAATTGTGGATTTGAATTTGTAATGTGTAAAATTCCCGGGCTTGCGTTTGTGAATCCGTCCACGGTAAGGTCCTGGGCTTCCGAGAGGTTATTCAGATGAAATTGGGTTTCATTCCATAAGCTCCATTCATAGCCATCGAAAACCCTAATCCCGAACCAGTAGTCAGTAAAATCGATCAAGGGAAGACCTGCGTAAACCTCGGAGGTTGCAGCCCCAACTTGGGGACCGAACACCCACATATCCGAAAGCCCCGGCCCCGTGCCAACCCTGATTTCGTTCTCTTGTTGTGTGTCAGCTTCGCCGTCAATAAATGTCCAGCCCAAATCCGGGGTATGGTCAGTGATATGTAAAATGCCGTTTGTTCCATCTGCGAAACCCTCCACTGTAAGGCCCTGAACCTCGACACTGTTCATATGAAACTGCGTTTCATTCCAAGGGCTCCATTCGTAACCGTCATACACTCTGATTCCGAACCAGTAATCCATTCCGTCCAATAATGTTAAGCCAGCATATGTCTCTGTGTTTGTGGCTCCCGCTTGAGGCCCAGGCACCCACATGTCTGAGAGGCCAGATCCTGTACCCACTCTGATTTCGTACTGCTGTTGTGTATCCCCGATTTCAGGATCAAAAAATGTCCATCCTAAATCTGGGGTATGATCCGTGATATGCATTATTCCTGGAGTACCTGTGTTATATCCCTGGACAGTTAAAGCTTCGGCTTTGGAAAATGAGTTCATGTGAAACTGGGTTTCGTTCCACAGGCTCCATTCGAATCCGTCATAAACACGAACCGAGAACCAGTAATCTGTCCCCTCAACCAAGGGAAGACCGGCATAGGTTACGGAGTTTATTGGGCCGATTTGAGCAGGGAGAAACCACAGGTCCGAGGCACCCGAAGAGGTACCCACTCTAACCTCGTACTGCTGTTGAACATCACCGCCTTCGAAATCGAAGAATGTCCATCCCAGATCGGGATTGGCAACTGTGATATGCATTATACCAGGGGTACCATCAGAAAATCCATCCACGGTAAGATCCCTTGCTTCCGAGAGATTATTCAGATGGAACTGGGTTTCGTTCCACGGGCTCCATTCATAGCCGTCGAACACCCTGATTCCGAACCAGTAATCAGTGAAATCAAAGAGAGGCAGACCCGCATAAATCTCGGAGGTTGCGGCCCCCGGTTGAGGACCAAAGATCCACATGTCTGAGAGGCCAGATCCTGTGCCTACCCTGATTTCGTACTGTGTTTGAGAGTCCACTTCATTATCGAAAAATATCCAGCCCAGATCCGGGGTATGGTCTGTAATATGTAAAATTCCATTAGTTCCATCTGTAAAACCCTGGACAGTAAGATCCTGTGGTTCCACACTGTTCATGTGAAACATTGTTTCATTCCACATGCTCCATTCATAGCCGTCGTAGACTCGAACTCCGAACCAGTAATCAGCGCCGTCCATTAAAGGAGTTCCTGCATAGATTTCCGAGGTTGTAGCTCCGGGCTGAAGTGTTAAGGACCACATATTGGAAAGACCAGGTGCAGTTCCGACGCGGACCTCGTATTGTGTTTGGGAATCTGCTTCTCCATCCCAGAAGGTCCAGTTGAGATATGGGAAATGATCTGTAATATGCATGATACCAACTGTTGCGTCAGCAAAGCTTTGAACCGTGAGGTCTTGTGCTTCAAGGGAGTTCATGTGAAATTGGGTTTCGTTCCATAAACTCCATTCTGTACTATCGTTCACCCGAACTCCGAACCAGTAATCAATGTTGTCCACAAGTGCAGAACCTGCATAAACAACTGATGAAGCTCCACCGGAAACAGGTGTAGGTGCCCACATGTCATTCATTGTTGAGCCTGTTCCAACACGAACCTGATATTCAGATTGAGAATCTCCGCCATCGGGGTCTGTGAATGTCCATCCGAGAGTGGGTGTAGGATTTATGATGTGTAGAATTCCTGGGGTGCCATCGGCAAATCCTTCGACTGTGAGGTCCTGGGTTTCGGGAGGGTTGTTTGCGGTGACGAGTTCGTCCACGGTTGTGGTATACAATTTCCAGGAGTCACCATCATTTCCACTAAAACCATCTGCTGACATTGCTGCGAGGTAGAATGTAACGATCCCTGAACCTCCAGCTGGGGCTGTCCAGTTTACTGTCCATGCTCTTGCATCTGCATTCTGATGCCGCGCTTGGTCATTGGTTGGTCCATTTGTTTCTGCGTTAGGATCCGTTGTGGATAGCGTACCAAAATCGACTTGAAGATTGAATCCTCCTAAATCACCCCCCGGTCCTCCAACCGAACTTATAGTTAACATGTACGTTTGTAAAGGTGTGTACTCTGGAGGTAATCCTGAAATCCCTACAGTAATCAAAGGATCTGCAACTTTATGACAGGAATTTGGGGCGGCACCACAACCTATCTGGGCTCGATCCCATCTCCCATTAGTACTTCCATTGACCCCAACAAAAACGAATAATAATACAACTATTACACAAAATCCAAGCCCGCATATTTTCTTTACATTCCTTCTCATTTTTATCATTTATAATCCCTCTTCTTTCGTCCATTTTCTTATGCAAACACAACAACTTTCACATAAAAATCCGCTATAATTCACATCCCTCTTCTTCCCTAAACTTTAACTTTCAGGGGTAAATACTTCGGTTTCACACACAGTTCATATCTTTCTTACCCAGGATAGAATCCTGGGATTTCATGCTGTATAATCATAGGGATATTTATTACTGTCGCGAGACATTCTTTTTTCGACATTTCATTTGCAATTTTCGTTATAAAATTGTCTATAAAAATCGCTAATAACTCCCAATATTTCCCGAAAAAACCTCAATAAGCCAGACCTTTTGCAGAACCTTTCTCCACGATGGTCACGCTCTCTCCACCATGTCTCGTCTCTCTGGGCCTTATCTCCACGAACAACGGCATGGTTATCTTTCCACCGGTTATGATGGCTGTCCCGATGGGCAGTCTTTGGATTTCATCTGTCATACCTGTGGTGAGCCCTTCCACTGAGGCTGTTATCGCTTTCAGATCGTTGGGATTCGTGACCTTCAGTATGATTTGCGTGTTGCACTGACTCAGCACATTCTTGTCAACCTTTGCAGGCCTTTGGGTCACAACACAAAGCCCAAGACCGAACTTTCTTCCCTCTGATGCGATGGTCCTGAAGATCTTGGATGATGCCACCTGCCCCTGCTGCGGGCAGAAGTTGTGGGCCTCCTCGGTCACCAACATCAGAGGAGGAATCTTATCCTGCTTTCTTAGCTCGAATAGGTAAGTTGATATACGGTTCACCACAAGGGCCTGAATATCGGGTGGTGAGCCCTTCAGGTTAATTATAGTTGTCTTCCCCTTCTTTATCAATTCCTCCATCTTCGTGCCCCTCTCAGCGAAGATTTCAACCTCCCTCAGATAATCAAGTTCGTTTATTAAACCGGCCAAGGAGTTCTCTTCCTCGATCTCTAATATTCTGATGATATCTTCTATGGTGTAATCTCCTTTGGAAGACCTCAAAAGGTCGATCGCCTTTCTGAGAGGTGCGAGGTATGTTCTAAAATTTTTTATATTGGTTAAATCGAGTAGGTTTCTTGCACTCAAGTTACTCAAGGTGAATCTCAAGGGTTTGGCATCCTTGTTCAACTTCGTATCGGAGGCGAACTCCCGAATCTTGGCGGCGTAACCTCTTGGATTAACATTGAAATTCCTTGTGGTTATCACCTCCTTTCCTGGTTCCTTCATGGAACCGTATTCTCCATGGGGGTCGATGATGACGGTGGTAACATTGTGCTTCATCAGTTCCTCGATTATCACGCCTGTTACGTAGCTCTTGCCCCCTCCTGTTTTTGCGAGAACGGAGAGATGCTTCTGCACCAAGGAGTTGATATCCACATATACCTTGATCTCATGGCCTGCAAGAAGACCTACATATGCTCCGCCTTCCCTATCCTCGTTAAGACCTATCACTTTCCTTATCAGGTCGTCTTCCGCCTTATATATGAACTCGCCAGCCTTGAAAGGTGTTCTGGGCACCTGCAATAAATTTCTGTCGTCACGAAATCCCAAAACAGATATCTTTGCAGTTACCTTCTCATCTATTTCAACAGGCTCCCCATTCGCTATCTTCTGGGCTCTTTCCAGGGAAAGATCGGTGCGCCTCTCTATGCTGTCCACCTGCCCAAGAACCAGTCCAAATATCTGGTGGTTAACCTGAATGTAATCTGTCTTTTCCACATTGGCGTTGATTTGACATTCAAATTCGGTGGTCCCTACATTTCCATATATAATACCGATATGTTCCATCCGATAGGGTAATAGACTTTAGAAGTTGAAAAGTTTTGGGGTTAAATTGTGAAAAAATGGTTTGAATAAAACGAAAAATGCTCACAATCTGAACTTACCAGAGGCCAAAACCCTGAATTTATCGCCGTTTTTCATGGTCACATCCACAGTTGGCTTGGATATCAAAAAGTCCATGTGGTTGGAAGAAGGGTTCTTCCCCCCCGGGAAATCGCTGTTGTTTCCAAAGGCGATATGGCATGTGCCTTTGATCTTCTCTGTTTCCAAAAACTCATGGCAGATTCTTGCACGGGGGTTGATACCGAAAGCGAACTCGCCAATGGTGCCGGACTAATCATCTGTTCCAAGGGCCGCATTCACCTTCCTAAGAACGGCATTGTCCGAAGATACGACGCTCTTTGCCTTCCCGTCTTTCGCCTGGATCTTTACACTCTTCTTCAACAATCCTATGCCGCCTATGGCCTTCTCGCATACCAAAACACCGCTCAAGGAGTTTTCTTGGGGTGCTACAATGACCTCTCCCACAGGTAGGTTCATCCATTTCAAGGTCTTCCAGTTCAATTTTGTGTCGGTAAAGAACTCCCTGCCCTTCACGCTCATACGTAACTCGGTTCCAAATTGTGAGGTTATCTCAATACCTTCTGCGTTCATAAGATCATGAATGAGTTTTCCTGCAAAGCCCTGCATCGTCTTGTAATCATCATCACTCAGTGCCAAAGCACCTTTTGTCAGCATGTCAAGTGTTATGCCAGGACAATGGCCCAACCTTACCCTCCTTTTCCTCTCCATTTTTATGAGTTTTATTCGGAAGGGCGTTTCCTCTGACCTTCCCAACAGCACGTTAACAAAAATTTCAGGTTTTTGACTAGCGATAATTTCCGAGAGATGTTTTGGAACATCTTTTCTTGTCTTTTTATCTTTCAGAAACAAAATCCTCGTCCAAAGACCCATATCCAGGGCTGCACTCGAAAAAGCACTGCCTACCTCTGATAAATCCTCATCGCATACGACCATAAGTCTCTCGCCAGGTGCAGCCTCAGGAACGTTCGCCAAGGCATTTTTTGCAGCTTTCTTTGCATCCATAACGATACCAGAGTGTGCATAGCTTCGCTTGAATATTATAATTACCATCGAAAACAACCGTATAGATCATAGCTAGGATCTTCGCCCCATCAGGCGGGACGGCTCGTGGCTTTTGAGAACATCAACAATATTATTCCAACCAGGAGGACCACGGCACCTATTATGGCTGTGGCCCAATCGTATGGACCGTAGACCAAATGGCTCGTCGAATTGACAAATACCATCAATATGTTATGAAACACGGAGGCCAGAGCAATGAAAAGCCCTAGGATCAGTGTTATAAGCCCTGCAAGATAGGTGACAGGCCTGCCTGTGGGTTCAGGCTCCTTCACTGAAGTTTCCTTCAATTCCGAATCTTTGCCCTTCCTTTTCTTCCCTTTTCTTGGTATAATACCACCTAGATTCTTGTATCATAGTTCTCGCTTATAAATTTTTTGTGTTAATTACCCTGTTAAGGCTCCTAAGTTGACTTACATCATCAGGAAAACCGCATACATCCTCAAATCAGATGTTTAACCTTCTTACTGAAGATCAACAACTTAAATACGTGAACCCGTATTAGGTGTGTGTTCACAAATGCAAAGGAGGGTGCTTTATGAGGGTGATCTCAGTAACAGGGATGCCAGGCTCTGGGAAAGAGGAGCTCGTCAAAATCGCGATACAGGAGGGGATGAAGGTTGTGAGGATGGGCGATGTTGTGAGAGCATGGGTAAAAAATCGCGGTATCGAGCTTACTGATGCCAATGTTGGCAGAATAGCCAACGAAGAGAGAGAAAAACATGGCTTGGGAATCTGGGCAGAGAGGACAGTGCCATTGGTCAAAGGCGAGATCGTTCTGATAGACGGAATAAGGGGTGAATCTGAGCTTGAGGCCTTCAAAAAGGCGTTTGGCGGGGAGTTGACCGTGATAGGGGTTGATGCCTCCCCAGAAATCAGGTACGAAAGAATCAGGAAGAGAAAGAGGAAAGATACCACCGTGAGTTGGGAGGCGTTTAGCAAAAGAGATTCCCGGGAGCTTGGTTGGGGAATAGGCAATGCCATGGTCGCCTGCGATCATGTGATTGTGAACGAAGGTACTTTGAAGGAATTTCAGGAGGAGGTCAGAAGCCTGCTCGAATCCCTAAGATAACTCAGATCCCTACGCTTATGCCGCCATCCACAAAGATCACTTGGCCTGTTATGTAACTTGCCTCATCACTGGCAAGAAATAGATGCATGTTCGCGATTTCTCTGGATTCAGCAAATCTTTTAAGCGGTATCTTCTCTGTTATCTTCTGTGCGATTTCCTCCGGCATTTTTGCGGTCATTGGAGTTTTTGTGGCCCCAGGAGCGACGCAGTTCACATTTATATTGTACCTGGCACATTCCAAGGCGAGGGTCCTTGTGAGGCCAATAACACCGCACTTCGAGGCGGCATAATTCGCCTGCCCCATATTTCCCAAGGCGCCGATGGAAGAGGTGTTTATTATCCTGCCGTAATTCTGCTTGCCCATGGCCTTCATCGCCGCTTGAGCACAGAGGAAGGTGCCCTTGAGATTTATGTTGATCACAGCATCCCATTCCTCCTCGGTCATCTTCTTTGCGAACGCATCCCTGTTGATGCCTGCATTATTTACAAGAATATCGAGCCTGCCATAATGTTCAATAATCTTATCTATCATCCCTTCAACCTCGTCCTTCTTCGATATATCGGCTTTCAAGACCATGGCCTCTTGGCCGTTGGCCTTGATGTTTTCGGCAACCCTGTTCGCTCCTTCCAGGTTCACATCGTTTATCACTACCTTCGCTCCTTCCTCGGAGAACCTCATGGCTGTGGCCTCTCCAATGCCGCTTCCAGCACCTGTGATCAAAGCAACCTTGTCCTTCAGTCTCATATCAAACCTCCTTTTAAACCGATAATAATCATTTTTTTCTTGCCATCATCACGATCCATTGCCCATCTATCACCGTCTCGTCTCTCTGATTGAGAACATCAGTTTGAAATGTGATGATACCTCTTTCAGGCTTGCTTGTTTCCTTTTTTTCCGAGACCTTCAATTGTAACCGTATCGTGTCTCCGAATTTCACAGGAGCTTTATAATTTATCGTCATGCTTAAGACAGCGATTGTGGTCCCTTCAAAAATGCCAAGTTGATTGCCAAGACCTGTGGCTATGCTTTCTATCAGAATACCATGGGCTACCCTTCCTTTGAGTGGTGTTTTATCTGCGAACTCTTTATCAATATGAATGGGGTTGAAATCCCCAGAAAGCCCGGCAAAAGTAACGACATCCGATTCTGTTATGGTTCTGCTGGCTGTGGTGAACTCTTGCCCAACCTCGAATTCATCAAATGTTTTTCCTCTTATTTTGTAAACCATGTACTCACCTCTAATCTTCGCTTATATTCAATAACATTCATTTTCCAAGCCCTAATTCCCTAGCAATGATAACTTGAAGAATCTCGGAAGTCCCTCCTCCAAACAATAAAAACCTCGTATCCCTCCAAAAACGCTGGACAGGGTACTCCATAGAATAACCGTAGCTGCCAAATATTCTCGTGGCTTCGTCTGCTGCTTTGCACGCCGTTTCAGATGCCAAGTACTTTGCCATGCTCGCTTCCTTCATGCATGATTTTCCGGAATCTATCATCCTTGTGGCGTTATAGACCATGAGTTTTGAAGCCTCGATTTCAGTGGCCATATTGGCGATCTTCATCTGTATCGCCTGGAACTTTCCTATTGGTTTTTTGAACTGCACCCTCTCCTTTGCGTATCTCAGGCTTGCATCGAATGCTGCCCTGGCAAGGCCCAGACTCAAGGCTGCGGTCATGACTCTTATTTCGGCTAGAATCCGCATGAGGTTTTTTAGGCCCTTCCCCTCCTCCCCCAGTCTATTCTCCAGAGGGACACGTAAGTTCTCGAAGGCCAATTCAGAGGTTGCGGTGCCTTTCGTCCCCAGTTTCTCGAACTTCGGGCTTATGGATAACCCAGGGGTATCCTTTTCCACAAGAAAGAAATTAAGGCCTTTTGGGCCTTTACTCTTGTCAGTCTGGCCAAGCACCGTAAAGAAATCCGCGTATGGTGCATTGGTGATCCATGTCTTCGTACCGTTGATTATGTACCCATCCCCATCACGCTTCACAAAAGTGCTCAATGCCAAAAGATCAGAGCCGGCATCAGGTTCAGTCAAAGCAAAAGCAGCCACCTTTTCTCCTTTGATCGCAGGAACCAACAGGTTTTGTCTTTGCTCTTCCGTCCCGTGTGCGAAAATGAAGTTTGTACCCATTAAACATTGCATAGCAGTGAAAGCCGCCACTGCCATTGAACCACGTGCGAGCTCCTCGCACATGATGCAGAACATGGTTGAATTGCCTTCGGAGCCACCGTATTTTTCTGGGTATCTTAAGCCATAGGCGCCCATATCTGCGAGCTTCTTGAACATCTCCTTCGGAAACTCGTCTTTTTCATCGATTTCTCTTGCAACCGGGATGAGCTCGAAATCAACGAACTTGGCGAATGTTTCCCGAAGGAGTTTTTCGGCATCCTCGTCCTTATTTTCGTTGCTCATGTTCTCATCCATGGTGAACTGGATATATCATTTCCCCTCGTTTCGCCCTATTTTTTATAAGAAATACAACCTCCATATTCGTCACAGATATCGGCCTTGCTCTATAATGGATTGTTTTTATATTAACGTTTGGATTAATAGAAAATTATCATTCAGGCAGATTTTCAAATACCTGCTTCATTCTCTTCCTGTAGTTCAAGAAAGCCTCTCTCCCTTTTTCGTGATCGTCAAAATGAATTTATTGAATTCGAATCCTGCACCTCATTCAAGTGATTTGCTTTTACATAAATTTCAGCTCACCGCCCTTTAATCAAAGCTGAGACTTCAATCCTCACGATTCCTCCAAATGGTGGGTAAGTTCTATAATTCCTAC
>JAZGAR010000037.1:0-2617 GCA_036475875.1 Thermoplasmata archaeon | reverse complement strand
TGAGAATGTTAATATTTGATGACAGCGAAGGATTGCAGCGAGAAATAATGGAATATTAGGGACATAAAACCCCAAACCCACTACTCCACCATTCCATTACTCCACCACTCCAATTATGCTTAATTTTTTAATTTCAACTAGTTAGATAAGGTAATTGGCAAAAATTTGCAACCTGGGAACTGGAATTTTCAGAATTGGAATCCAAATTCCGCTTTTTTTCTCCAAACCGCTGAAAAAGGCAAATCGCTTACCAATGTTGGTACTTTTTTACCCACATCGAGGGAAAAAAGTTTCTCAAATGGAGAATGGTAAGCAGTAAAACTTGCCCCCTTTTTCCTAACTGTGGTAGAAAATTCAGTGGGCGAGGTCCTCCTCCTGTTGGCCTGCGCCCTGGCAAACAAAGCTTGCCGCATGGGCTACTCGGCATTCTACATCCGCATCCCGCAACTGTTCCAAGAACTCGCCATTGCTAGAGGAGATGGATCATATCCCAAGATCATGAAAAAACTCTCCAGAGCCAAAGTCCTCATCCTCGACGACCTCGGTTTTGCTCCCATGACCGCTGCCGAACGCCGAGACCTTCTAGAGGTCATCGAAGACCGCCACGGACTCGCCTCTACAATCGTCGCTACCCAACTACCCATAGAAAACTGGCATGAAAACATCCGAGATCCTACCATCGCAGATGCAATCCTGGATCGGCTCGTACACAATGCTCACAAGATCAATTTAAAGGGAGAATCCATGCGAAAACTACATTCATCCTTGACTAACAAGAAAGACTCTGGAAAATGACATAGTCATAGCGTCGCCACGCTCCGACAATAGGGGTGGCGCGATCACTCGGACTAGACTGGCGGAATGGCTCGGAATTACATGGCGATTTCATCGGAATAGGCACCAAAGAACCCTGCGGAGCTTTGGCTCCGCTTTTTTGTTGTGATTTGTACTTATCTCTTTCGCACAGTATTTCGTTACGAGTCCAGATTACGTATCCCTTTCTGCATCAGTACTCGATGATCTGTTCCTCTTCGTTCACCACAAAGACTCAAGAATACTATTCCAGACGATACGGCTATGCAGAATAACTATTTAATATATCATGCAAATCAATGCCGTATTCCAACCTCAAGTATTTTAGGGTTCTTTTCTTTTCTAATTGGCACGTCTATTGTTTCTTCATCTGTGTGGGACTCATCCCTTACAGGAGCTCAAGAGCTTCCTAGCCAGCAAGACCTCAACTAACTAACCCATCCGAGCGGGTGAGTCCCATAGCCACCCGATACAAAAGTATACTCGTGAGGCAAGAGGATTATCCGCTTTAGCAGTGATTCCTGGGGATTGTGTCCCGTATACCGAAGTGCACCCGATGAGGAGATTTGGTGAAAGGCTATAATCTCTTGTCAAAGTTTCGTTTTTACAACCTTCGCCCCTTGAATATTATCTTTGTCGCGGCCTTCCTCCTCAGTTTCGTTTACTCCGTTCGAGCAGTGTATTCAGCTCAAGTTACATTAGAATGGGAAGTCAGTTCGGGGGATGTTGCGGGCTATAACGTCTACCAAGGCACTTCCAGTAGAGATTACGATGTGACATTGGACGTTGGGAACTGGAATAGTGTCACAATCGCAGACCTTGAAGACGGTGAGGCCTACTACTTCGCAGTGACAGCTTACGATACTGATGGCAATGAATCCGGATACTCTAATGAGGCCTGCATAAATTGCCAAATCAGTAGCAGCGCTGAAAGTAGTGACGGTGGAGGCGGAGGGTGATTCATCGATACCGCAGCCTACGGGTTCCGTAGGGCAAACTAAAAGTGAGAGTGTAGAATAATAAGTGATATATAATCTTAGGCAAAAAAGGGCAGTACAGCAGTGCTGCCCTTTTTTTGAAACCCGATCATCTGTAAGGTGAGACTTGATATCTAGACTTCGCGCGGGTATCCCTAAAATTTGCATTACATACATATATAACGTCTATGAAATTATGACTTTCTACTGTACCGGTAATCGATAGACGATGAACGGAGAGCCGAGGACAGCTTTACGGGAAAGGCTCCTTAATTAACTGCAGACCCACGCAGACGCACACAGACGAACACAGTTTTTGGGGACCCGTGTCTAATAATTCGCATAGGGCATGGGGCATAGGGCAAAGGGAAACAATTCGCAATTAGAAATTCTCTCTTCTGCGCTCTAATATCGTTTCACCAAGGATTATCATTGACTTACCGGAACGGACCATTTAGCATGCTTTGTGTTCATGGAGTAGGTATCTAAAATTGTTGAGGTGAAAACTGTGGGCATCGATTTTGACAAAGAAGTTGAGAGAATTACCGCGCAGATAATTGAAAAATACAACCCTGAAAAGATTATTCTGTTTGGAAGCGCTGTTCGGGGAGAGTTTAGTTTAGACAGTGATGTAGATTTTCTCATAATCAAGAAGGATACACCGCTTTATGGAGCAGATAGAATCAGAGAGCTGAGCCGCCTCATCGAGCGCAACGTCCCTGTCGATTTCCTCATTTACCGACCCGAAGAATTGGATAATAGACTCAAGATGGGTGACCCGTTTCTCAAGAGTATAGTAAAAGAAGGCAAGATTCTTTATGGTTGAC
>JAZGAR010000036.1:0-2473 GCA_036475875.1 Thermoplasmata archaeon | reverse complement strand
ACTGTTTAACATATCTCATATCCAAAGAATAGACCGTCTCAATTCTTTCCTCTGGTATATTCTCGGATTTCAAAAGCCTGGTTCCTTCATTTTCCATTTCGTTGAATAACGAGAGGAACGTTTTTGAATCTATCTTATCAATGGGCACGGCGTAGGTTCTGACAAAATCATGCTTCAGATCGGACATGAGCATACCTGCCGCGCAGAAGATCGAGCTTTCCTTTGGTATGATCATCGCAGGTATCTCCAATTCCAATGCAATCATGCATGCGTGTACAGGCCCGGCACCACCTGCAACCACAAGTGGAAACTCTCTAGGGTCGTAGCCCCGCTTCACCGATACCTCCCTGACTCCCGAGGCCATGTTAACATTTATTACCTGATACATTCCAGCAGCGGCTTCAACAACATCGAGGTTTAACTTGTCTCCAACATACTTTTTAATTGCCTCCTCAGCCTTGTCATAATTCAAAGGAATTTTCCCTCCTGCAAAGAAATCCTTGTTCAAATAGCCGAGAACAAGATCCGCATCCGTGCAAGTGGGCAGCTCACCACCCAGATCATAGCATGCAGGTCCAGGTTTTGCACCTGCGCTTTGAGGGCCCATGCGTAACAGCCCTCCGGAATCAATCCAACCTATACTTCCTCCTCCTGCTCCGATTGTGACGATACCCAACATTGGGAGAGCCAGCCGAAGGCGGTTGATCTCTCCTTCATTTGTGACAAGCGGTTTTTTATCCTTGATGAGTGCAGCATCGAAGCTGGTTCCTCCCATGTCTATGGTGATGCAGTCGTTGTATCCTTGTATGGAGGTGTAGGCGATTCCTGCAACCGGCCCTCCTGCAGGGCCTGACAACAAGGTGGCTACTGCAGTCTTCGTGGCTATCTCAGGTGAGATTACACCACCGTTTGACTGCATGATGAGGAGGACTCCTTGGAATCCGATATCATTCAATTTCTTGGTCAAAGAAGATAGATAGTTCCTCAAAATAGGCCCCACGTAGGAATTGAGAACAGTGGTGCTTATCCTATCATAGAATCTGATCGAGGGCAGAAGCTCGCTTGAGACTGTTAAATATGCACCAGGGATGTGTTCCCTCACAAGCTCAGCAGCCTTGACCTCGTGATCCTTATTTGCAAAGGAATTCATGAAGCAAATCGATACTGCCTTGATATTCTCCTTTTTGAATTTTTCGAGACTTTCCAGAACATCGGATTCCTTGAAGGGAATAAGAACACCGCCCTTATAATCGAGGCGCTCTTCGATAGGGAGCCTGAGGTATCTGGGAACGAGGGGCTTTACGTTGGTGAACCTGTTATTGTACTGTTCTTCCCTTATTCCCCTCCTCATTTCCAGGGCATCTCTAAGACCTTTTGTGGTCAGGAGACCCGTTTTTGCCCCGTTATAGGTGAGAACTGCATTCGTTGTAACCGTTGTTCCATGAACGATTGTCTCCACTTCCTTGACAAATTCAGTCAAAGGAACATTCTTGGCCCGAGCCATCTCAGAAAGGCCGTTCATCACTCCAGTGGAGGGATCATCCGGAGTGGAGAGAACCTTGTAAATCTCCGAGGTGCCGTCCTCTTCTGTCAGGAGAAAATCTGTGAAAGTACCTCCTACGTCGATGCCGATCTTTATGGGAAATCCTCCTATCATTGAATGGTATGGGAAAGGGAAAGTTGTAGGTGATATTTGTATTTAACTCAAGAATCAAGGTAGAATGGCAAAACCTTTATCTCTGAAGGACAATAATGGTTTTAGGGGCGGGGCATAGAAGCTGCATATCGTTGGTTTACCATTTCCGATAGGTCTTCGTCCAGTTGAAAGAATAAGGAGGGGATTGTCGAAACAGAATCAATAACAATGTTTCGCTAGAAAATGTTTTCTCTCTTCTTTTTTCTCTTAATTATTATGAATGTAATAATTGTCAATATCACTACTATTATTAATACAGCAATCGCAATAACTATCAATGTTGTACATAATGTCATAGTAGATTTAGGTTCCTTGAAATTTGGTATATCGCCTCTTGCCGCTGCTGCTGACCATCCTGAGGAATCCCATTTATAGAGGTCACCATCAAAAGTAACTGTTACAACCTCATCGTGAGAGGGGCTGAATAACCCATGGGTTGCTGAATTGAATTCTCCCCATTGTTCCAAATCATCCATAGTCCACAGCACAGAATCGGTCATGAGTATTTTGCCATCCCTGCTGAATGAAACTGAGCGAGTTACATTTGATTGCGCCCCACCAAATGATCGCTGACTCCAATCTACAGTGTTCCATACCTGGATTGGCCCTTCATATCCTGCTGCAATAACCATAGAGCCATTGGGGTTGAATGCCAAATCGTTTACAAATCTAATGTCAATAGGTTGTGAAATAATATTAGTCCAATTAGAAGTGTTCCAGACATCTAAAACCCTATTACCACTAATTGTACCATCTCCAGCGCTTACTAGCATTGAT
>JAZGAR010000035.1:0-2640 GCA_036475875.1 Thermoplasmata archaeon | reverse complement strand
CAGAATTGCCTTCTTGGCATCCTTCTTCCTAGTGGCATGAATCATGCCTTTCTTGTACCAAGCCACCCTGTAACCGGGTTTTATTGTGGTAGCTGAATCATAGCATTCCAAGGCCATCTTTTGCTCGTTGTTCTTTTCCAATAATATTCCTTATGCGCACAGCACTTCTGCATATTTCGGTTTGATCTCCAAGGCTGTTTCGTAGCATTCTAGGGCCTCATCCAACATTTCCAGGTTCATAAGCGCAACCCCTTTCCCGTACCAGAAAAGGTTGTTCTCAGGCGTTAATTCCAAAGCCTTGTCGTAGCATTTGATGGCTACCCTAGGCATCTTCATCTTTGAAAGTGTGTAGCCTTTCACATACCAAGACCTGCCATCGTTCAATTCAATGGAAATCGCCTCATTTATACAGATCAGGCTCTCTTTGAGCATGTTCATCTTCAAAAGCGTCACCGCCTTGTTGTAGCATGCCACATGGCTCTTCCGAAGTTCTATAGCCTTGTCATAGCAATCTATTGCCTCCTTGAACTGCCTCTCTTGTGCCAAGGCGATGCCTTTGCAATTCCATGCATATGCACTGTTGCTCCTGACTTTCAGGGCTCTGTTGTACCAACTTATTGCATCGTCGTATTTTTCCTGGTTGAAAGCAGCCTTTCCCTTTTCTATCAGCTTAAAGAAATCCTTGCTTTCCAGGAACATTTCAGGCGTATATTCCTTACCGCACGCAGAACATTTTCCAACCCGCTTTGCACAACTTTCGTGGGAAATGTTCCCGCACTCACACTCAAAATACTCGCTCTCATCCTTTATAAAACCTAGACAGATAAAACACCTCTCCTGTGCTCCTGTTGATGAAGAGGGCACAACTGAAGGCACCGCACCTTTAGAGGGGGTGCTTCCTTTGATATCCCTATAATCCTTACATGGCTTGCAATACCAAGCATCGTATTTCTCAATATAATCCAGTAGGTTCCCACATTGGGGACATTTGTTGTGCACCGTCGTCTCCCCCATCATCTGATCCTCAGCAATATGATTTTTTGGATATTTAATTGTTTATCCTTTTATTCGGCACTATAATGCTGGTTTGGAGGTTTAAAAAAAACCAAAGCAGAGAACATAGCACCAAGGCGAGTAAAAGTTTATTTGGATTGAAGTGGAACAATTGATAAAATAGACCGTCTAGATCGAAGAAAAAATAAATGTTTACTTGGACTGAACCTTTAATGTTTATCTGGATTGAAGTATTATAAAATTTCATGCTCACTGGATAAAACAAACGTTCAGATAGACTGAAGTTAAAAAAAATGTTTATATATACCGGATTAAATATGTTTAATTAAGCCCTGACGTGAAATTGTGTACCTAAAAAGAGAAATCGGGGATAGTAGAAAGAACATACAGGAGATCAAAAAGATGTTTCCACCTGGACTGATGAAGGTAAAGAATCCAACCGCGATGATTGCCAGCAGCCACGCCAAAATCACAGTCTTTTCTAAGAACCCGAATGTGGCAGATAATTGGTAGATGAAGCATAGAATCTCAGACAACATATACTGGCCATTTACCCTAGTTTTGCTAATGATAATTAGATGGCAATTAGCAAATAATAGAACATTTCTATAATAAATCAATCTGTCGGCCATTTAATGATCTTTCATTCTCAGAACTCCTTTAGTTTTTTTGGAATAGAGGTGCAAGATGAGACATGAACACGGGACCAAACAGGGCTATACAAAAAATAAGTCCTCTAGGGTTTTTATCTCAGGCACCGTGATAATTGTATTATCTCTGGTATTTGGTGTTTTAATCCAAATTTTTCCGGCTTTCTCGGAACCAATTGTCACGGATAACCTCGATGGTACAATGACCGCGAATTGGGCTTTGGATAATTCAAGCGACTACAACCTTTTCAACCTGAGCTTGGAAAACGGCTCTGCGAACCTCATGCTCAACTCTTTTTGGTGGAATCAAAGCACGCAATCCGAGTTCGAGACAGGCTCGATGTTCAATATAAACACTTCGGCCTCACCTGGAGATTTGTTACTGAACTCCACATTCTTGGGAGCAGGGGAAAACCTGATAAAGAACGGAAATTTTGAAACCAGTGCGAACTGGAGCTTTGGCAGCAGCGATAACATCACATCAGAATGGTCTTCTAGCGGGGAATATGGTAAGTTGTATCACTACTCAGCATCTAATCCGATTTATGAAGGGGAACAGAATTTATCCATCGGAATGTCAGATGGAAATAATGGCGGGAGTGCTGCCTTGGATGTGGTGGATGCACTTCAATCCAGCGACGATGGCAAATATTGGAGGGTTTCCCAAAATGAATACATATCCATAACGGGTTTTGATGTTACTGGCAGAACTGGCAAAATAACAAGCATCGTTCTTTGGGCAAGTCATCGTGTAGATCCTAGTAGATATGATGGGGATAGTATGCTCGAGTACAAGAACGAGAGCGGAGTATTTCGACCCACTTTCATCAAACCTTCTACCTCCACTCTTTGGGAAAATCAATCTCATGATATCACCGATGGTTACAGTTTTTGGACCTGGGGTGACATTGCCAATCTAGAATTAAATTTCACTAATAACGATACTAATCCTCAGAACAATTTCGTGGAATGGGAC
>JAZGAR010000034.1:0-2971 GCA_036475875.1 Thermoplasmata archaeon | reverse complement strand
TCTGACATCATCAGTAAAATGACCCCATCCACAGCATATGCGATCTCAGGTGGATACATTTCCCCAGGTTTCACCTCACCTGTGAGTATTGTTGTTGCCTGCCAATTTTTCAATCTATTCACAAGGTCAAATAGAAACGTCCTGTAACCCTTCCTTAACATCGTTCCTACCACGGTTATAGGGTCAATCACCACACGCTGCGGCATCACCTCAGCGATCTTATCATCGATTACAGAGATGATATCTTGGGCACTGGCGTCTCTTATCATACCCCCGAGGTCACAGTATATTATCTCCTTACCAAAGAAAGAGGGTTTTATGAAACCGAACCTAGAAGAGTATCGGAGCATCCACTGCGTAGGTTCGCTCAGTGTCGTGAAGTACAACCCTTGCTGATCCATTTTTGCTCCAGAGAAAAGATACTTTTGCGCGAAAGTGGTTTTACCTGTGCCTGCGCTCCCAGAAACGAGGATCACGGATGGAAAAGGAAAGCCACCTTCTATCATCTCATCTAAACCGTTGATTCCGGAGCATATTCTTACCAAATTGTCGTCCATTCAATCACCCTCATTAAAACATTTTCTATACGAGTATAAATCTAACATGGTTTTTTTATCGGAAAAAAGCGATCTTTCTCTGCTTTCCCTATCTATGCCCACTTTTCCACTTCTCAGCTTATCGACATTGATCTCCCTGTCAAACAGCTTCCTAGCCGCTTGATACAGAGAAATATGGGTAACTCTATCCAAGGTGAGGGATATTAAAATATTGTTCAAATTACGAAACTTGGCAAGATAATTCTCAAGAAAACTCTCTACCGTGCTAGGGTCATTATAGTTCAACATCGTGGCGACGTTATCGATGAGAATAAAATCCATACCCGTGACATCGATTTTGCCTTCTATTCCACCCACATCTTCTGGGTTTAAAGCAAACAGTCCGGGCAGAAGGTCTATTTGAAAGGGGGAGGCCACTATCCTGACATTGCCGATATCCAAATTATCGCTCAAAATATTACCCGAGAATCTTGCGATTGTGTCTATAAAAAGAAGGTTGTTGTAATCTATGCGGTGCATCCGAAGGAGATGTTCCATATACTGATGAGGTCTATCGACGGTTACCAAAATCCCTTTCTTGCTAAGCTCTTCCAGCAATGCCCTCAAGAGTATGAGGTTGGTCTTTGCGATTCGCTCATAGCTCACCGAGAAAAGCACTTTATTTCCATGGTTCATATCGCCTAATTGGGAGATTATATTTCTCATCAACTGTATGTCTTCGATATTCATTTTCACACCAAGACTTGCTTCGAAAGGGTATAACATGTGGGAAACATCATGTCAATTCAACTTTTGGTATCATACCAAAGATGCAGGGGGCGTTTGAAAGGGTATTACCTAATATCTCATGGATCCTCCTTATTGAGTTTTCAATATCCAACATCGCCAAGCTAGTATATCCTATCTTTTGAATCATCACTAAAAGCGTCAGGTTGTCATTCAATTTCTTGGCAAGCACCTTGCAACCATTGTAGTCGAAAATATGTTGTGTGAAAAGTCCGTTGTATTTCATACTAAGTTCGAAAATACCATCATCATCCAGTATGGTCATTATATCAGATAAACAAGTATCAGGATCCATATTCTCAGGTATATCAGATGTTATTATGGAATTCTTTCCCTCGACTAAAATTGCACCTTCTATATCACCTGCCTCCCGCAAATCAGAAACCACTTTTTTTAACAAAGACATTGTGAGATTTTTATCAAGATGAGGCTTAATCCAGCCTTTTGGGTTCATTCTCATCTCTCCTATTTCGTTGTTGGGTTGCTTTGCTTTCCCATTTTATTCTTTCTTCTCTTTAATTTGGATCTGAAGACCACAAACAGTGCCATCATGCCGAAGCTTGGGACGAGGATGTCCTTAAATTTTTCATTTATCAACCAGTTATCTACTAATAGCCTACTTTATGTCTACGAACTTCCCTTATTAAATAGGTTTTTCTCTGGTTATCAGATTTGATAAGGTTCCTATGTAATCAATCGGGGGCAGATCATATCGACCCCCATCCGGGTTCATTCACGAGCATCCCTCTAACAATAAGGTGACACCAGGGCGGTATTTCCCTAATTTCTTCGGCCTGCCCCAAAAAGGGATTTCCCAAGATTATATCCATTGAAAACGGGGTTGGATAGTTGGCTAATGCTTGGCGAAATATACCGCCATGACAATTTTCAGTACGAGAACCCCATCGGTTTCACTCTTAACGAGAACAATCTTCGAAAAACACCTGTAATTCGAGACTCTACATACGGTAAAGAACTATCTTTGTGATAACAACATCCCCACCAAGATGGGCGGAAAATGGCACCAGACAACTGTCCGGTGCATTCTAATGAATAGGGTTTACTTGGGCGAGTGACAAAAGTATAGGGATATAGTCACGCACCATGAGGAGCTTAGGATAATCTCTGAGGAGCTATTTGAGAAGGTTCAGGCCAAGCTAGAGAAGAGAAAAAACCTGGGTCCTAACAGATTCTACAACAAAGAAATCGAGAAATACCTAGGTGAGTTGAACTGGACAGATGACACTGAGAATGAAGTCATTCAGGAATATTTACAGAAGAAAACCAGTATACCATAAATACTCATCTGCGGGAAAGCGCACTATTAGAAACACATATATTTTATACGCTCTGTTCAAGGCTTCTTTTAATGAAATTTTTTTGTTCCTCGAAAGTCATATTTTTAAAGTGTTTACTCAATTCATCCCTTATTTCCCTCATCATTGCTACAGCATCAAATTTTTTATTACTCATAGGATACAACCTCCTGGGGGCTTCTTATATCTATCAATGGATAACCCGTTTTCAAATTTACTGCGTTGAAACCTCTGATTTTATCTATGTTGACGATGTGTTTAAAATTCTAACTCACGATCAAATCTACATTCTGAATAGTCGCGATTGCTATA
>JAZGAR010000033.1:0-8824 GCA_036475875.1 Thermoplasmata archaeon | reverse complement strand
GCGGGGACAGTGGGGCTCTCGTTGGGCCTTCGTGCAAGTCGCCAATTAAGCGACAAGGTATTACGCTACCTTAAGAGGGTCATAGTTACCCCCGCCGTTTAGCGGTCCTTCGTTCCGTTGAACCGGAGGTTCAGATACCGCCACTGGGCAGGATTCAACGGCAATACACATCCTTTCGGACTAGCTGCCATCTATGTTTTTATTAAACAGTCGGAGCCCCTTGGTCTCTGCGACCAACTAGCTCTTGCTAGGCAAAAGTAGTTGGCACCCCTTATCCCGAAGTTACGGGGCCAATTTGCCGAATTCCCTCGCATGGATTACGCCGACACGCCTTAGGCTTCTCACCTAGGGGCACCTGTGTCAGTTCTAGGTACGAACATGAAGTTGACCTTGCCATCCTTTTCACGGACACCAGGGATCGGCATTGTAGGCTTACGCCTTCCCCATCACGCTTTCACCCGGTTCTCACCATTACGGCTCTCCTCGGGTTTATACGCTTGGACAGAGTGGCAACTCTGCTTAGCCTACCCAGATGTGTCAGATGACAAGCAAAACCTTCACGGTGCAGGAATATTAACCTGCTTCCCATTCGACGCCTTCGATTAAGAGGCACCTTAGGATCGACTAACCCTCGACTGACGAGCATTGTCGAGGAACCCTGGCCCCTCCGGCGGATGGGATTCTCACCCATCTTTGCTGCTACTCCTCCCATGATCCTTATTCGAACGCGGTCCACTGGACTTCACAGCCCAGCTTCTACCCACGCACGACACCTTCCTACTAAATTTCCGTTTGGAATTCCGATGTATCGGTAACCGACTTGAGCCCCGTCCATTTTCGAGGCCCGCAATCTTGACTGGTGATCTGTTACGAACTCTTTAAAGGATGGCTGCCTCTAAGCCCACCTTCCAGTTGTCTGGGACCACGGACTCCCTTCACCCTTTCACACTTAGTCGATATTTTGGGACCTTAACACCAGGCTGGGTTGTTCCCCTTTTGGACATCGAGCTTACCCCTGATGCCCTCACTCCCAGGATCTACGGCGATAGCAGATTCGGAGTTTGACAAGGTACCGAGGACTTTCGCCCCCTAAGTGCCTAATCAGTGCTCTACCCCACCATCTACCTCCTCTGAGATCTACCTGCGAGTAGTTTCGGAAGGAACCAGCTATTGCCGGTCTAGATTGGCCTTTCACCCCTATGCACAGGTCATCCGAACGATTTGCACATCAGTACCGGTTCGGTCCTCCACCTCCCTTTCGAGCGGCTTCAACCTACCCAAGCATAGATCGACCGGCTTCGGGTTTCCCACCAATGACTAAAGGCGAGCACACCTCGTCCCTGGGGTCACGAGGACCTTGCGGACAATCGCTTTCGCTTCGGCTTCATGCTTAAAACACTTAACCTCGCCATTGATCAGAACTCCATGGGCCGTTTTTCTAAACGGACGATACAACGCTGCTCCTCTCTTTTGGAGAATCTTCGCTTTAACGCCATATCAGGCTTTAACCGTCTGGTTTCAGGCTCTTTGCACCTCCCGTCAAGGATACTTTTCAACATTCACTCAAGCTACTAGTGCACTATCGGTCTCGAGGAGTATTTAGGGTTGGAAGTTAGTGACTCCCAATTCACACGCGATATCCGACGCATGATACTCAAGAATCTCCGAAATCCTCTTTCTTGCTTTCCTCTACGGGACTTTCACCCTCTCTGGTAGGGCGTTCCAGCCACACTTCGAGTTCACAAGCGAAGAGATATCGGAGTCTGCAACTCCACATCTCCATACCATTTCTGATACGGATTCGGTTTGCCCTTTGCCGCTTTCGATCGCCTTTACTCACGGCATCTCATTTGATTTTTTTTCCTGCGGGTACTAAGATGCTTCAATTCCCCGCGTTCCCCATCCTAATAGGATTAGGCAGAGCCTGGGAAGTCCCATTCGGCAATCGCTGGTTCTAAGGCTCCTTGCGCCTCACCAGCGCATATCGCAGCTTGGCACGACCTTCATCGGCTCTCGAGCCGAGCCATTCCCCAGACGGCGTAGCTAGCCGTTAGCTGTCGACTCAACACACGTCCAGGTTGCGTATAATCGGTAATCATCAGGCGGGTTATACCCTCACCCTCTTACCCTTCCCCGATAAGCTTAGCTCACCGGGTGCATGTGGTACAAAGTGTACAATACTAGGCCTCAGTACTATATATATTTATTGAGGTATTTCACCTAATGCTTAATCGCATATATCTAGTTTGTGCTCTTTAACGGATTTTTCATATGAATCGCTGTCACTTTTCCGCGGAAACAACCAAATAATATATAGGGGGTGGATGTTATAAGTCTCAATTGTATGGGTGATCATACATGTCATGGAACGGCCCAATAAACAGGATTGACGATTACAGGTACGAGATTCCCCAGAATTATAGGAAGGGAATGCGGACCTCAGGATTGATATTCGTAGATAAAGCCATGTTAACAAATATGCTAAAAGACAATGCACTGGAACAGGTGGCCAATGTCGCCACTCTACCAGGCATACTTGGAAAGTCCATGGCCATGCCAGATATTCACTGGGGCTACGGTTTTCCAATCGGCGGTGTGGCCGCAATGGATGCTGAGGAGGGTGTGATCTCTCCTGGCGGTGTGGGTTACGACATCAACTGCGGAGTCAGATTGGTAAGAACAAACCTAATGCTCAATGATATAAAACCAAAAATCACGGCCCTTGTCGATGCCATGTTCAATAATGTCCCTTCAGGTTTGGGCTCCAAAGGTAAGGTCCGCATAAGCATGCAGGAATTGGACAAGGTCCTAATAAATGGCGCCCAATGGGCCGTGGAAAATGGATACGGATGGAGCGATGATTTGAAGCACTTGGAGGAGAACGGCTGCATGGAAGGTGCCAACCCTGCTATGGTCAGCAATAGGGCGAAGCAGAGGGGTATGCCCCAGCTGGGCAGCCTCGGTGCAGGAAACCATTTTCTGGAGATACAGAAGGTGGATAAGATCTATAACAGCGAAGCTGCAAAATTGCTGGGCATAGAACAGGAGAACCAAATAATGGTGATGATCCACACCGGCTCAAGAGGCTGCGGTTACCAGATTTGCGACGACCAGATCAGGGAGATAGGCCGGTATTATAGAAAGGATGGTAGGAACTACATCTCAGATCAATTCGAAGTTAATCTTCCGGACAGACAATTGGTCTGCGCGCCTGTGCACTCCAAGGCAGGAGAAAACTACTTCAAGGCAATGAAGTGCGCTGCAAACTACGCCTGGACGAATCGGCAGATGATAGTTCACTGGGTCAGGGAATCCTTCGTGGAGGTTCTTGGAAAGAAAGCGGAGGATCTGGGTATGGAGATAATTTACGATGTGGCCCATAACATCGCGAAGTACGAGGAGCATGAGGTCGATGGCAGGAGAAAGAAGGTGTATGTCCACAGGAAAGGTGCCACAAGGGCCTTCGGCCCAGGAAGAGTTGAGGTGCCAGAGAGATATCGCTCAATGGGCCAGCCAGTTCTGATTCCTGGAGATATGGGCACCGCAAGCTATGTTCTTCTAGGTACGGACAAGGCAATGAAGGAAAGTTTCGGTTCCACTTGTCACGGGGCAGGGAGGGTGATGTCAAGGAAGGCAGCCACAAGAAAATGGAGCGGCGGGGAAATCATAGGCAAGCTAAAGGATCAGGGCATCTACGTAAGGGCAGCAAGTCAGAAGGTAGTGGCAGAGGAAGCGCCGGATGCTTACAAGAACGTGGATGACGTGGTAAGGATTGCAGACGGGGCAGGCATCTCCAGGCTCGTTGCAAGGATGAAACCCTTAGGTGTGGTGAAGGGGTGAACTGCGACCTCAATACCCTGTTATCGATATCATGGGGGTAGTAGAATCATATTGAATATCCTTCCCATTGGAAAGGTAGAAAAAGAGATTTTGGAGATGCTTTCAGAAAGGCTGTCTTTTGCTCCGTTTAAAATCTCGATTTTAAGGGAAGTCCCAATTCCCGAGAAATCATATAACCGTGGGAGAGATCAATACGATAGCAGTCATTTTCTAAAATTGGTGCGAAAATATCATGGGGATAAGGTACTTGGGGTTACAAAAGTTGACCTTTATGCCGAGCCTTTGAATTTCGTATTCGGCCAGGCCGAGATTTCCGGAAAAGCGGCGGTGATCTCATTGTATAGGCTAAAAGGTGAGAAGGAGATTTACCACAGCAGGGCTGTGAAGGAGGCTGTTCACGAATTGGGCCACACTTTTGGGATAGAGCACTGCAAAGATGCGTCCTGTGTTATGCACTTCTCCAACTGCCTTGAAGAGACTGATTTAAAGGGAGAGAAGTTGTGTGAGAATTGCCGGGGGGAGTTGGAAACGAAATTGAGGTTTATGTGACTGACCTTTCCAATATTTAATCCCAAAGTTGGTGTAAAATTGGGTTATAACCATGAAAGGTTTAAATGCCTATATTGTATAATAAATTACATTCGAAAACAAAGTGATTAAGATGGATGCGGATGTAAAGGAAGGAATTACACCAGAGAATGAAAAAAGCTCGAAAAAGAAAAAACTGCTTGTCCTTATCATCGTCATAAACATAGTATTGGTTAGTTTTGTTGTTATCTGGTACATCTATCTTAGACCCTGGACGATTCGGGATGTTGGATCGGCTACTAATGTGGAAATTGACGAAGACGGCTATTTTTTTATTGGGGAGCCAGAACCAGAAAATCCTGGTTTTTCTCATGATCTAGCTGGGAGGAATAAAATCGTAAAAGGCCGTATTACAGATATCTCATCATATATGACCACCTTAGGACCTCTGACATATTATGAATTGGATGATTTCGATTATATTCACCTCATCGAGTGGGACTACCCACGATATGGAATAGGAGATGAAATTGAAAAGAAAGTGCATTTTGAATGGGGCCAATGGAACGAACAAAAGAATGTTTATTCCCCACAGTTAGATTTCCCGGTAATGACTCCTGCCCCGGCAATCGAACTCGTTATGCGTTCGGTAAGCACTCACACTCTACACGGGGTAATATTGCTTGCAAGTCAAACCGATCCTGAGAGCCCGACAAACGTTTCTGTGTTATTGCCTATGGGAGAGGGATTCCCATTGGAACTTTTTAATTGCTCTTTAAGAGCAGGAAGATACAGCTGGGCATCAGATTATGTGGATGTTTCTGGGGGATATCTAGGAAACCCAGTGATAGATTCGATTCCTTCCCTTTCTAACAATACGGGAATGAATAAAATCGTTCATTTCTCAGATGCAAATCATAATGGTTTGTTGGATGATGGCGATTCCTTCCATTTTAATTTAACCATGCCAGAAGCAAATACTGCAGTTCTAACATATCTATTTTCTATAAATGGAGGGATAAGATATTATCAAAATCGTGTATTGTCTGGAATTAGTTATATAATAATGACTAACAGGGGTATTTTGAGATTTATATCGTCTATTACCAATGAGGAGGATATGCTACCTTATATAATATTAAACAAAGTATCTGAGCATGAGACATTAGATGGCATAACAACGATTATCAATATAACGCATGTGATTGGAGAATCACCGTTCATATCAAACAGTTACTGTAGCATATTTGAAAAGACTGGGAATACTCAAATGATACCGCTAGCCAATGGTGAAATTTTAAACGAAAGTGGGCTTAAAATAGAATTTTCAGATGACAATGACAATGAATTATTAGACCAGGGAGATTATTTTATTATTTCTAGACTAGAAAATCGATCAGAATATGAATTTTCATTAGCCTGTGAGACATTTATAGGGCATCATCGAGGTCGAGCTCGTATCTCTGAAATTCATTGGGTTGCTGGAATAGGAACTTTTACTGGAAACCTTCCCATAATCGAATATATGGAACCATACATAATTGACCCACCAGAAAACAGAACATATAAAATCGAAATTTATAGGATGTATGGCATACCGGGCTTGAATTTAACGTCCGAAAACCCCATAACTTGGTTTAGAATCAAAATCGGGAAGGGCGGACAAGATTTTCTTCACCCAACAAATCTAACTGTAAATTTTCAAGAAAATGTTGGAGAAATCAATATCACATTTGTGGATGAGGATGACAATGGATTCATAAACACAGGTGATTATTTTACCTGCGCGGGGGGAAGCTCCGGGGAATTTAGTCTAACTTTAGATTATGTCGAAAGAGATAATCGTTACAATGAAGGATTCATGGTTCGATTCTCACAATCTGTTTCTTGGGCAATTTCTTAAATTAACTAAATAGCGGCAGACTAGCATATCTAACCTACCCCCTTCACCCTAACCTCCTCCAACCCGTCCTTCTCCCTAACCTCGAACTTCACATCCAAGAACTGCTCGATCAACCACATGTTGGTTTTGGCATGTTTCGTCAATTCCCTGGCAAGAAAAACGCTCTCTCCCTCCGCCAAGGCCATATATGGCAGGAATTGATCCGCGGCATGCAGATCAAGGGTTGTGTTGGAGTTCATCTCAGCTAAGAGACCTTCAACAGCATCCTGGGCAACCCTCTCTGCAGGCACACCCTTCTCCCCCAATCCATTCCCCCCTAAAACGGTGTTCTCGTAATTGGCCCAGAGAACTATGCCTGTTCCCGCACCATGGCTAGGATCCTTACCCTGCGGATAATGCTCTTCAGACACTTTCACATCCTCACAATCAACCAACCTTAAAAGAGCGGTGTGTTTCATTCTATCTACTATTTTATTTGACAGGTTGGAAACATGGGCTATGCCCCTGACAGTTTTTAAATCACCTCTTTCCTCAAGAGGCAGAGAGAGAAGTTTCTCTAAAGGTTTCACCCTCGCTATAATTTCTCCTCCTCCTTTCGGGTAATGCCCTCTTCTTCCCAGCACAATAATGGCTTCTCCCCCCATTTTGCGCAGCAGTGGAGCAAAAACGAATCTAAAATAATCTATTGGAGGAGACCATTTCACGTCAGTGCCGCCAGTTATCCTAAATTCTGTTTCCTCGGAGGCAAAAAGACTTGGTAATAGGCAAGCTTGTAAAACCAATGTCGTACTGCCAGCAGTTAGGATGTCGAAATGAAATTTTCCTCCTCTGATCTCATGTGGATGAAATTCAACCTCTTTGGAACCTTTGTTCAGGCCTTTCACATCTGCATTGCACAACTCCGCCACGGATTTTATGGCCACCACATGCTGATAGTTCAATCCTGGGTTTGGCCTATTGGCTCTGATGTTTGTGATACGGACAGGCTTCTTCGTTAAAGAAGACAGAGAAATCGCGGTGCGAAGTATCTGGCCTCCGCCTTCTCCATGTGAACCGTCTATCTCTATCATCGGGAGTAAATAGATTAGGAGATTAATGATTTTTGGTCCCTATTTAGTTTGAAAATTTTTTCATGGCCCAATTCAAAACTACCTATAATATTCCTGTTGGTAATAACCTGTTTGATCCTGATAGTAACCTGTTTGACTCTGGTAATAACCTGTCTGGTACAGGGGCGCTACCACTTGTACTTCACTTTTTGGCCTGCGCCTTTTAAAAGCCGCAACCATAAGGCTCACAATCACAGCCAAAATAATCAAGAATACCATAAAAAGTGACCAGAACATATTCCGTTCCTCATCCTCCTCATCATTTGAACCCTCATCGGGAGTATCGCCTCCGTCGGAAGCGATAACATAAAGTGTTTTGGATGTTTCAATGCTGCCATCCTCGCTGTAAGAAAGTGTGATACTCAATGATTTATCTCCCTCTGATATATCTGAAGGCACTGTGGCTTTGAATGAATAAACGTTATCGCCATCATCCTCATCCCCATGGCTGCCATCATCGTACATGTATTGATGGGAAGAACCATCTATTGGAGAAAGATCGATAATAATGGACACAATGAGATTCTCCGGATCGTTGACCTCCACTGTAAATAAAACCTCTGTTGACTCGCCTGTCATAACGGAATTAGGCGTAACCCTCTTTTTGACGAAGGAAGGCTCTATGATCTCATTATCCAATGTCACAGTGATCTCATCGCTGTCCTCATTACCGCTTGTATCTATAACTACGATTTTAATCGTATATTGGTCATCTGGATAGTGTCCATCTGCAGTATTCCAGAGCCAGGAGTAAGAAGGTGTGTCATCAGTGAATTTAAATTTGTTGTTGATATAAAACTCCACCTTGTCTATACCAGAATCATCCCAGGCATCTACAGTGATCAACACCTCTCCTTTTAGATTCTCCTCACCATCATCGGGTTTGGTAATAAATGCATTTGGAAGGGTAGTATCCGGTGGTTGATTCGTGGTGAATTTTCCGTCCTCATCGGTTCTCCTGCTGTTTCCTGTCAAGTCTGTGGATTCGACTCTGAAGAGATAGGTGGTTGATGGGGACAAGCCAGTTAAAATGATACTATGGTGCGTTACAAACGATGAATCGTTCTCAGGATGGACATCGCTAGAGTCTTCTATCCAATACTCTATGTAACTATCACTGGGTTCATCTGTTTCCCAAACGATTGTGGCCTTTTTATCGGTTTTTGAAGATACAGTAGGTCCTGAGATTATGTTGGGGGGTGTGTTGTCAAGTGTTACCGTGATACCATCAACAATAGAGTTCAATCCATCATTATCCAAGGATCGAACAGTTATGGTGTGGCTTCCATCGGAGACAGCACTCGTATCCCAGTGATATGCCCAAGTTGACCAATTGCCTGAGCCTGAGGTATCAGTTGCCTCTTCCCAAGTATCATCATCGATCTGCACCTCGACCTTTAAAACGGTTCCATCGGTATCCAAAGCCGTGCCTGATACCTCTACA
>JAZGAR010000032.1:0-2863 GCA_036475875.1 Thermoplasmata archaeon | reverse complement strand
AAGAGGGAGAGGAGGGGAAAGAGGAGGAGAAAGGGGAAGTTCGAGAGGAGGAAGAAGAACCTGGGAAGGAGATTGAAGGGGGGGAGACTAAAGAAGATGAAGAGTCACCACCACCTGAGGATTTGGGGGAGGAAGAGCCAACGCCTCCCGAAGATGAATTTGAGGAATAGTAGGAATTACTACCGCAGCCCTAAGAAGAGATGGAGGTAAGGAATACAGAAGAAGGGTAGATCACATCAAATTCTTGGCGTGTAATCCAAGGTGGCCTGTATCTTGATCTTTTGGCCGTGAAGCTCGTTGATGATATCATCCTCTTCCAAAACTTTTTTGGCTTCCATTATCGGTACGGAGAGCTGTATTTCCCTTGTTCTTCCATATCTTCCCTTGGAGATCACCCTCGCATGAATTATACCAAGCATGTCCAACTCCGATATGAGATCTGTTATTCTTCTCTGCGTTAAAACGCTCACATTGGTCTTCCTGCACAGCTCCTTGTAGGTGCTGTAGACATCACCGGTATTCAACTTCACTCTGCCGCTTTCCTCATTCAAAATCATTCCAAGGAGAAGGAGCTTCGATTGCGCAGGGAGGGTTCGAATCACCTCTGCAACGCAGTCCAGCTCGATTTTGTTCTTGGCCTTGTATACATACGCCTCTGTCACATTTTTTTCCTTGTTCCGCTCAGCCAGTTCTCCCGCCACTCTTAGAAGCTCCAACGCCCTTCTTGCATCGCCGTGCTCTTGGGCTGCAAGCGCTGCACAAAGAGAAATAACCGACGGTTCAACGACTCTCTTCCTGAATGCCAATTCCGCCCTCTGCATCAGTATGTCTCTCAGTTGTTCGGCATTGTAAGGTGGAAATACCATCCTCTCCTCGCCGAGTCTGCTCTTGACTCTTGGATCCAAAAATTCGGTGAACTTAAGGTCGTTGGAGATTCCGATGATGCTCACCTTTGCCCTCTCTAAATCGTCGTTTATCTTTGAGAGATGGTAGAGAACATCATCGCCACTTTTGTAAACAAGCCTATCTATCTCATCCAAGACTATGACTGCAACCCTCGCCTCGCCATCTATTTTTTCCTTGAGCATGTTATAAACCTTTTCGGTGGGCCAACCTGTAAAAGGAATTTGCTCCTCCCAATCTTTTATGAACCTGTTACCTATGTTCGCCAAAACCCCGTACTGCGTGTCCACCACTTCGCAATTTATATAGATGTATTGTATGTTACTTATCTCGATGTTTGACTTTTTGATCTCCTTGCCCAGGAACTTCACGACCGCGGTTTTGCCGGTGCCTGTTTTTCCAAAGATGAGGATATTGGACGGCCTGTCTCCTCTGAGGGCCGTCGATAGGATAGAGGCCAATTGATCGATCTGATAATCCCTATGAGGTAGGTTCTCAGGTATGTAGGATGGCCTGAGTATATCCCTGTTCTTTTTGAACAGCGTTTCGGATCTTAAATAGTTCTGGAAGATCGATTCTTCCATGTAATTCCTCCCCCCAAAACCAATGCATTCGTTAGAGCCCACCCAACTAAGAGTGCATCGAGTATTTGGTATGAAATGGTGTATCGCAAAATAAGTACTAAAGTTTTTCTTCGCCGTAAAACGATTGTAAAATTTTTTGTTAACGTTTACCAATTGCAAAAATTTCACCATGACCCGGAATTACAAAATTCGCAAGATTTACGATTCTCTTCATGCTCGCCAATGCGATCTTCGGATTGTAGTTGATCCCTGGAGGAACCCACCGCAAATAGTTGTCTTTAATGGGAAGTGCATCACCTGCAATCACGTATGTTCTTGAATTTTTTAGATCCTTCACAACCACCGAGATGCTACCTTGAGTGTGACCTGGTGTCTCGATGATTATCATGTTCTCGCTCAATTCATAATCGCCTTCAATAACGAGAACATTTTTGAGCCTTACAGGAAATTCTTTTGCATGGGCAATGAATCTCGCCCTCTTGAAAAGGGCGTTGTTGCTTATGTGGTCTCCATGAAGATGGGTGTTTATTACGATGTCGATATCGTTTTGAGAAAGAGAGTGTTTTGACAAGCCCTCTAATATTTTCTCACCTTCCCCCAGAACGCCAGTATCAACGATTATGTTGTGCCCGTCACC
Source organism: Thermoplasmata archaeon (assembly GCA_036475875.1). Lineage (GTDB taxonomy): Archaea > Thermoplasmatota > Thermoplasmata. Next base: position 739 of record JAZGAR010000032.1, on the reverse strand, counting down.
GCTTACCAAGGTTACCGTGGAACTGGCCTGTAATATCATGCCAAGGTTGTTTCTAACGAGTATTCCTGGTTTGATCACTTCTATTAGCATCTGCACACCTTTTCAAGGCCTTTTGATGAATGATATGGTAACACAAAAAGGTTTTTATCCAAAATCTGGGTAAGAGCACAAAATTTATTATACTGGAAAGAACATTATAGCTACTAACAAACATTCATCATTCCAGTTGGGGTGCTTATATGGAGAAATTGATAGTTGTCTTATGTATTGCAGCTCTGAGTGTGTCTGCGGTTGACGGTTACGTGGAATTCACAGGGTTGGAGATACCAGGCTTCACTTCCGATGATGGTGAAGGAAATGGCCCACCGATGAGTACCATCGAAACTGTCACGGTGCCCGAACCAAAGTTACGGGAAATAGTGCACTACGACCATGTCATACGTATCGAGTTGTATTTTGAGAATAAAACCAGCGGCGAATGGACCTATTGGGCTTTAGATGTGAGCGGCCAGGAATTGATAAAGATACCAGGTATCGAAACAAAACCAGACGGCTTTGGTGAGGATCATTCAGTGATGTATCTAAGAAGAGAGCTCCTTGCTCAGTTCACTGTGTTTTTAGACGACAGCGATGGGGAGTCGATCACATCAGACGGCCAATACGATGTTCAAAGAGATGAATACATGGACCTGTATGAGGAAAAAATAATCCGTATTGACACCAATGCGAACATATCTGT
>JAZGAR010000031.1:0-2644 GCA_036475875.1 Thermoplasmata archaeon | reverse complement strand
TGGGCTACCAATCTAGCCCGAAGGAATTTTATGATGCCTATTTCATCATCTACCAATAGTATGCGCTTTTTGACCACAACTGCCTCTTGGAAATATGGCTCAGTTATTTCCGCGGACGTTAATCGCTTTCCGATATAATCTCAACAGTTCTATTTTCAAGTTCTTTTTAGAATCCTAAGCAGGGCATCTCTAAACCCATCAATCGAGTCGATTGGCTCGCGCAATTCCGGTGGAAGTTTTTTAAGCATCTCTTCACCAGACTTTCCCTGATTAGCCGCCAATTTAAATATTATTGCGTGCTCTCTCGAGAGACTATTGACCAACTCCCCGAACTGTTCCTGCATTTTTTCCGTCTGATCTGCAAACTTCTCTTGAATTAGAAGCTGCTGGTTCTTTTCCTTGAGTTGGCGTTCCCATCTTGAAATTGCTTCGCGTACCTTCTGTAGCATCGCATCCTTTTTGAAGGGCTTCGTGATATAGTCCAAGGCACCCAACTTCAACGAATCGATGGCTGTTTGGATATCTATTACTGCGGTCGCCATGATAACGCACACATCCGGGTAATCTGCGGTTATCTTGTTGAGTAACTCAATCCCCGATATGGTCGGCATTTTGATGTCGAGAAGCGCAACATTTATATCTCCCCGTGATACCCAGTATAATGCCTCTTCACCATCGCCCGTACTGACCACTTCATAGCCGGCACCTTCGAGCATTCGTTGCAGAAGGTTTCGCACTCCCTCTTCATCATCGACAACGAGTATCTTTACCTGCTCTCCTGCCATTATTTCACCTCCTTTTGTCGCTTCTTGAAGACCGGAAGCTCCACGATAAATGTAGCTCCCTTACCTGGCTCGCTTTCGACATATATACGGCCATCGTGTTCGGTTATTATACCATGACAAATGCTTAAGCCAAGCCCGGTGCCTTTTCCAACTTCCTTTGTGGTGAAGAAAGGGTCAAAAAGGTGTTCGATGTTACCTTTGGCGACCCCGGGGCCGTCATCGGCAATTGAAGTCCGTACAAGATTCCCCACTGTTTCTGTGGTAATAGTAAGATTGCCCCTATTGTGTTCCTTAATCATGAAATATTCGGCATTTATAATGAGGTTAAGAAATACCTGTCGCAATTGGAAAATATTTGCCATAACTTTGGGCAGGTTGGTGGCCAACTGAGTATTAACCTCGATTTTGTTTACCCTCAACTCATAGGCGCGGAGTTCCAGTACATTTAAGATAGCATCGTTTATATTAAGAAGTTCCTTTTCCTGTTTATGTTTTCGCGCAAAGGTGAGAAGGTTCTGAACTATCTGAGCAGTGCGTTGCGCCTCCTTATTGATAAATAGTAGATCATCTTTAATGTCATCAGGAACCTCCCTCTCCGCTAAGAGTTCAGTAAAGCCGATTACGCTGGTTAGCGGATTGTTGATTTCATGGGCAATACCTGACGCCAGTTCACCGATAGACGCCAGCCGGTCGGTGACCATGAGTTGCTCCTCCATTTTCTTGCGCTCGGTAAGGTCAAAGTGTGTTGCTGCTATATACAAAAGTCTTCCTTTATCATCCTTCACTATTGATCCGCTTGACAGGGTAGAGAATATAGTCCCGTCTTTTTTCTTGCGCCATATTTCGGTAGGAGTGATCCTGCCTGCTTGCAATATTTTCTTTCGCCTTTCTGTCAGGACTTTGTATTGATCTTCAGTGAACAGAATGGATAATGGCTGACCAATGAGTTCATCTGGTTTATATCCGTGCCAATCAGCAAAAGTTGCATTAACATACACAATAATATTATCCAGATCGCTTATTACTACTCCATAAGATGCCTCGTCAGCGATTGTCTTGAATTTGCTAATCTCTTCCTGCGCCTGTTTGCGCTCGGTGACGTCGTTGATAACTGAGAGCAAACAGGTTTCGCCGCCTATTTCAATTTTGTCAGCGGAGAGCAGGGCATCGACTTTACGCCCTGACTTTGTGTAAAATTCCACTTCTAAATTTTTCACTGCTTGCTTTTTTCCCAGTATTTGCAATAATCTAATTCGAAATCTTCTGGTCTTTGCTATTCCCATCTCCACCGTGGTTCGGCCGAGCAGTTCCTCGCGGGAGAAGCCGAAGATCTGCACATAACTGTCATTGACATCCAGGTAGCGGCCTTCCTCCATGGTGACTAAGCTCATGGGATAAGGATTGGAATGAAATGCCCTGGAAAATTTATCTTCTGATATTTTCAATGCTTCCTCGGTTTTCTTTCTCTCGGTTAAATCGAAGTGCGATGAAGCGATATACAGAGGTTTTCCCTGGTCATCTTTAACCAATGTACCAGTCGACAGGGTAGGGAAAATAGTCCCGTCTTTTCTCTTACGTATCAGTTCACCAACGGCGCTACCAGTTTCCTTGATGCGCTCTATTCTTCTCGTCATGAATTCCTGTTGATTCTCCGGGTAAAGCGCAAAAATGTTCTGACCAATGAGTTCGTCTACTGTATATCCATGCATTTGAGCGTATGAATCGTTAGCATATATAAGGTGACCTGTCATATCACTTATCGCGACACCATATGCCGTGTTATCGGCAATTGTCTTGAATTTCCTGATGTCTTCTTCTGCCCGCTTCTGCTCGGTGATGTCTCTCATAACATGAACAGA
>JAZGAR010000030.1:0-2486 GCA_036475875.1 Thermoplasmata archaeon | reverse complement strand
TACAGTTTTTCAAACGTACTCAGTCATGCCTCTGCAAAAACTTCCATACGAGAAACTTGAGCGACTCATAGTTGATCATCTCTCCACATATGAAGAAGAAAATACTCTTGAGCTTATTCGAGAATTCCGTATGGTAAAGAAGAGAGGGTATCTCACTAAGTCGGAACTGGAGCATGTATGCTACTGGAAATCCGAGCGCGCGATCTGGTTGATTCGTGAGAATTCACCATATCTGATTCGTAAACGAACTGGAGACACCTTTGCGACTCGAAGTGAAAGGAAGAAGCTCGACCTGCTGACCAGCCTCAAAGGTGTTTCTGTGCCCATGGCGTCGGCTGTTTTGATGTTGCATAATCCGAAGAAGTATGGTGTGATCGACACTCGTGTATGGGAACTACTTTATAGGCTGGGAACCGTAAAAACTAACCCTAGAGGAGCAGGATTTCGTTTTAATGAATGGTATCGGTACCTCGTCATTATCCGTTACTTCGCCAATAAGCTCCATGTGAACGCCAGGGATATTGAGAGAACTCTATTTAAGGCCCATAAGGCATATCAGGAAGGCACGCTTTACCAGCTTAAGCAGTAATGTGAAGAGGGGGACTGGTTTTAAAGCAACTTATGAATAGCGGCCATGTTTTGAACCGTGAATTTTCCTGCCTGTAAATGATGCGGTCGTGAGATGGTCAATAAAGCGGGACGCCCTTAAATTTCTAAATAAAAAACCATAAGCCAGGGATTGAATCTTAGAGGAGGACTTGGGTTCTGAAGCAACTTATGAATTTGGGCAGCCCTCAAATCGAGAATTATAAAGCAAAATAGAGGAAACCTCAAATGCCAGTGACATACAAAAATAGAAGAGGCAAAACCTATTACCTCCACGAAGGAAGAACGAAGACAGGAAAACATAAATATCATTTTTCTCTGAAGAATAAGGGGGAGTTGGTTGATAAAATACCCGACGGTTATGAAATATATCAGCATCCCGCAACTGGGGGAGTTTTCTTGCGTAAGAAACTACCCCAACTCATCTCAGATACTGAAAAGCATATCGTTGAGAAGGAGTTAAAGAAGATAGAAGGTTCAAGGCGTTATCTTTCTGATATAAAAGGAGAAGTCATAACTCTATTTGAATCAAATCAGGATATTGAAGCATTGAAGGACATATTTAGGGATGTTAAACCTCATTCCCTTAACAGTCATTCGGATGATGTTTCTGCAATAGAGGATATCATTAATATTGCTGTAGATTACGGTCCTATCATGAGATTTACCCTTGATAATGAGACAAAGAGGACTTTCATTGCAGAGCGGTACTGTTTTTTGGGCTCAATTGATGACTGGATATACATAGGTGAGCCTGATTCTTTAAAGAACCTTGCAAAAAAATATATAAAGCATCTGGATCAGGATTCTTTTTTTGACCTTTTTTAAGTAAATAAGGTCAGTCATAAGTAAATAAGTATTTTGAATAGTCCAAATGACCAGCGGTCAACGTTGGACGCAATGTGAGGGGAATTTGATATTGAGGTTGGACCAAGATAAGTATCTGAAATCTTGTAGAGTTTGTTTTGAATTCGGCTTGATTTTGCGCGAAGAGGCGCATTTTTGGGGATGCAAGGAGGTGCCACATCATTTTTTTGTTGACAAACTCATCGTCATTTGGCATGAAATATGACGATGGAATCGACAATAACTATTCAGGGTGGAAATGTCACTTATATTGAGCGGATCTTGAATCTGCCTCCTCTCCTTGATAAGAAGTCCCATTTCCTTTTTGGACCCCGCCAGACCGGCAAGACATTTCTGATTCAAAATACCCTGAAAGAGGCGAGAGTGTATGATCTTCTGGACGCCTCGATCTTTCTGGCTCTTAGTCAGAATCCCGGTCGTATTGCACAAGAGGTCACCCCGCAGGACCGTCTGATAGTCATAGATGAAATTCAACGTCTGCCAGAGCTCCTGAACGAAGTCCATCGCCTGATTGAAGGCCGAGGAATTCGTTTTCTCATGACCGGTTCCAGTGCCCGCAAGCTCCGCCGCGGTGGAATCAACCTCCTTGGTGGGCGTGCCCGGACCAAACACCTGCACCCCCTTACCTGCAAGGAATTGGGGAAACGCTTCGACCTGATACGCGTCCTGGAAAGAGGACTGCTTCCCTCGATCTATTTTTCCGATGATCCCTCTGCTGATCTCGAATCCTACACCGGTTTGTATCTCCAACAGGAGATCGTGGCCGAAGGAGCCATTCGTAACATTCCTGCGTTCAGTAGATTCCTGAGAATAGCTGCCCTGTGTAACGCTACTATCGTAAACTTCACGAAGGTATCCAATGACGCTCAAGTGGCACGGACCACTGTATATGAATACTTTGAGGTCCTTAAAGACACCCTGATTCTTCATGAACTCCCAGCATGGCGAAAATCAAAAAAGAGGAAACCCCTTGCCTCTTCAAAATACTATTTCTTTGATGTGGGCATTGTAGC
>JAZGAR010000029.1:0-7994 GCA_036475875.1 Thermoplasmata archaeon | reverse complement strand
AAAAGGGATCAAACATATCGCCTGTTACCTCGTAAGTTCCGGCAACGGTAATATTCACAGTAACATTCACAACCAGGAAGTTGTAATAGGTATCGGCATCCGTATCCTCCCCGTAATCTGAGTGCGGTGGCTCGAACCAAGCGAGGGGGGGCTGGAATTCAATATAATTATAGAAATTTGTTAAATGAAAGTCACCGTCCAACCAGTTAAAGAAGTCATCATAAAGGTTCAAATCCACATTGAAAACTCCGTTCTCACCATTGCCGTAAATGAGACCTCCATCGAAGCGCAGCTGGACAATCTGAATGCCTACGTTAAGGAATGTAGTATTGGATACAGAGTCAATATAATTGAATAACGGATCAAACAGATCGCCTGTTACCTCGTAAGTTCCGGCAAGGGTTATATTCACAGTGACATTAATTACCAGATAATTGAAAAAGGTATCGGCATCCGTATCCTCCCCGTAATCTGAATGCGGAGGCTCGAATAATGCGGGTGGGGGCTGGAATTCAATATAATTGTAGAAATTTGTTAAATGAAAGTCACCGTCCAACCAGTTAAAGAAGTCATCATAAAGGACCAAATCCACATTGAAAACTCCGTTCTCACCATTGCCGTAAATGAGACCTCCATCGAAGCGCAGCTGGACAACCTGAACTCCCACGTTGAGGAAAGTTGTATTCATATCATCGTCTATCCAATTGAAGAACGGACCGTAGAGCTCGCCGTATATGTTGTAGGTACCGGCAACTGTTATATTCACAGTGACATTCACAACCAGGAAATTGTAATATGAATCGCTATCTGTATCCTCGCCGTAATCCGAATGTGGTGGCTCGAATAATGCGGGTGGCGGTTCGAACTCATTAAAGTTGTAGAAATTTGTTGCATGCATATCTGTATCAAGTAGATTCCAGGAATCGTCATTAAGTTCAAGATCTACTGTAAAAACTCCGTCTTGACCATTTAAATAAATAATATAACCCGCGAATTGCAGTTGAACCACTTGGGTTCCCACATTGAGGAAAGTGGTGTTGGTAGTATCGGTCAAATAATTGAAGACGGGATCGTATAGTTCACCATAAATATTGTAAATGCCTGCGGCAGTGATGTTTACTGTTACATTCACTATTAGATAATCGTATAAACTATCAGCGTCGGTATCGAGACCTGAATCTTCGTGGGGAGGGAAGAATTCAGGAGCAGGGGGTAATGGGATATCGTTTACCTCGACATCATCGATATACCAACCTTCGTAATCGTTCCCCCAGTCGTCTATAGTATCGAAAAAGAACCTTATTTGGATATTATTTCCAACATGGGAAGTGATGTTTATACTTATGGGCAACCACATGTTCATTGATGTGGGATTAATCTGATATTCATCTATAAAAGGCCCGGCATTTTCGGAAATCTGAACCCACATTTGATCATAAAACGTCCCTCCTTCTGTCTCATACCAGGTCCAGAACGTGAGGTTTCCCGCAGTTGCTAGGGTGAGGTCAATTACAGGTGATGTTAGATTCCCTGAATTTGTGGATCCGTCATCATAATCAACTCCATCATTGTACACCCAGCTTTGGGTTGGGCTGTAGGCACGATCAGTTGTAATATGCCACATTCCAGTGGCTGTCCAGGCAGGGTCTGCCGGATCCATATCATCAAAGAAATACTGAAAAGCGCTCACATTGCTTACCACACTCAAAAAAACAGCACTTACCAGCACCAAGGCAAACAATGCTGCCTTTAATTTATTTCTTTTACTAACCATAATGTTCGACTCTCCTTCTTCCATTACAATCCCTCCACTTCCCATCGAAGTCAGGGGGGGATCGGTTATCATTAAATTTACGTACTAAATAGTTTTGGTGACAATTATCTTTTAAAATAATGAAGATCAATTGGATTAATCTCTTATTCAAATCTCAATCGATGGCTTTTTCCTGATATAGATGTATGATCATGTTCATCGATAATTCCTGAGAAATTCTTTCTTAAAATCGGAAAATCGCCTTTCCCTGATGGCTTCCCTAGCCTCTCCCATCAAATTCAAAAGAAAATACAGGTTGTGGATCGTGGCCAAACGCATGCCGAGGTATTCGTGCTCCCGCAGCAGATGATTGACATAGGCCATTGAAAACCTCTTGCAAGTGTAGCATTCGCATCCCTCAGATATCGGCCCAAAGTCGTTTTTGAACTTCTCCTTGCCTATGTTGATTTTCCCTCCTTTCGTATAAACTGTGTTGTGTCTTGCGTTTCTAGTTGGAAATACGCTGTCGAAGATGTCCACTCCCTCAGATATCGCCTCGAGCATGTCCTCTGGAGAACCGACACCCATGAGATATCTGGGTTTATTGTTTGGCAAAAGTGGTGCAGTCCAATGGATAACCTCATGCATCAATTCTTTCGGCTCTCCAATGCATAACCCACCAATTGCGTAGCCATCAAAATCCATCTCCGTTAGAGCGTGTGCGCAATTCTCCCTCAGATCCTTTAAGACCCCTCCCTGAACGATGCCGAACACGCTTTGGGAGTCGTTTCCATGAGCTTTCTTGAAAAGCTCTGCCCAACTTATCGTCCTTTTTGTTGAAGTTAAAACTTGATCATAGCCACTCCCATAGGCTGGACAGTCGTCCAATGTCATGGCCACATCTGAGCCCGTCTTCATCTGGATGTCTGCGCATTTCTCGGGGGTGAATTCATGTGTAGTGCCGTCAAAAGGAGATTTGAATGTAACATGGTTATCGTCGATTTTCAGAAGAAAATCCTTATTGAGGATTTGAAAACCACCGCTGTCTGAAAAAACGATACCCCCCCATCCCATGAACTTATGAATGCCTCCTGCGGTTTCAATAACCTCTATCCCAGGCCTCAGATAGAGGACGAAGGCGTTTACGATCACCCCTTGCACCCCTATCTGCTCGAGCTCCTGTGGGCTCACCAATTTGACATCAGCCTTGGTAGCGACTGGCAGGAATCCGGGTGTTTCCAGCGTGCGATTCTTCAGCTTTAAATTCCCAACCCTCGCCTTGGATTTCTCGTCCTCGAAAACCACATCGAACATATTACCCCTTCAGGATCAACATGGCATCTCCAAAGCTGTAAAACCTATATGAACTTTCCATCGCCACTTTATAAGCATTTAATATCGTATCTTTACCTGCAAATGCACTTACCAGCATCAAAAGTGTAGATTTGGGTAGGTGGAAGTTGGTCAAAATCCCGTCCAAATCCGATTTAAATTCATAACCTGGATAAATGAATAGATCGCTTTGACCCTCCCCCTCAAAAATCTCTCCGGAATCGTCACAAGCGCTCTCCAGGGCCTTAACCGTCGTGGTGCCAACAGCAAATATCTTGTTTCCATTATCCTTGGCAAGTTTTATTTTTCTTGCTGCATTACCATCGACTTTGAAATACTCCTTTTCCATCCTGTGCATTCTTATATCATCGGTTTTCACAGGCAGGAATGTGCCTGTGCTTACATGCAAAGTTATGCGCACCACCTCAATACCTTTTATTTTGAGTTCCCCGAGGAAATGCTCCGTGAAATGCAGTCCCGCAGTGGGAGCAGCTATGGAACCATTCTCTTTTGCATAAACTGTTTGGTATCTTTCTGGTTTTTCAAGGGGTTCTTTGATATACGGCGGAGTAGGCATCTTTCCGATTTCTTGGATAATCTCATCTACCCTATATTCAGAGAGAAACTCTATCTTGTATCTGCCCCCCTCTTTTTTTTCCCTCACTATCGCCTCCAACCTTTGCTCAGCAAAAATCAGTCTTGTATCTTTTCTAATATTCTTGCCCCTTATCATACATTCCCGGGAGTTTCCATCCTCCCGACCAATCAAGAGCAGTTCCACCTTTCCTCCAGTCTCCTTCATACCAAGAAGTCTTGCAGGCAATACCTTGGAATCGTTCAGGACGAGAACATCTTCTTCACTTAGATACCCAGCCAAATCGCGAAATGTTTTGTGCTCGATTTGGTCATCGCGAATTACCATGAGTTTTGACGAATCTCTTGGTTCCACAGGCTTTTGCGCTATGAGATGCCTTGGAAGGTGATAATCGAAAGCCGACAGTTGCATTTAAAAGCCCCTTGAAAGCCAGTTCTATCCTGCGATCTTACATGTCGTTTTGATGGCAATTTTGATGTTGGTGGTTATGGAGCGAATGTGAACTCAACTCAGAATGTCACTGGCTTTCTTCATATCATCCACTACCAAGGCCAATTCTGTTTTGCCTTCTTTTTGGCCTAGAATATAGATGGATTCTATGTTGATCTTCGACTTGCCCAGTTTTTTAGCCACCTTAGCCAGCTCTCCGGGTCTATCGATAAGGGATACCATCAGTATGTCGTTCTGTGCGTACTTTGTTCCGGATTCATCCAGAGCCTTTATGGTCGTGTTTACATCATTGGTCACAATTCTCAGTAAAGCTTCCTCTCCCATGTTCTCACTTGCAATTGCCTTTATGTTCACTGCTCTGCCTGCAAGAGTCTCTGCCACCCTTGCCAATTCACCAGGCTTGTGCTTCACAAATATCTTGAATTCCTTCATCCAATCCTCCCCAATATTGCTCTATCTTATGCCAAGTGCTCCCGTAGAGATATACAGGTCTTTAATGTAGATAGGCTTAGACCTATAAAATTGTTCTCTCAAAAATGATAAATATCTAGTTGGTGTTTGTTGCACTCGTTTGAGAGGTGTGTATACAAATGAGCACTGTAGGCATCACGGCATTGGTTCCGCCTGAACTGATATTCGCATGCGGGAAAAAACCTTGCGACATCAACAATTTCGTTCCTAAATCGACTCTTCAACCAAACAGTAAGCTCTGCGCCTGGACAGCCATATGGAGAGACATGATACTGAGAAATGAATTGCCTTTGGATTGTCTGGTGGTTGTGGCTGGCGGTGATTGCCATAATGCGCTTGTGGATGGCCAGAAAGTCGCCTTGAAGGGGCTCAAAACCTTCTATCTCTTCTACCCATTTGAGGATGAACCTGATTACCTGAAAGACCAGCTCGAGAAACTCTCTTTATTTTTGGGAGGAATCAAGGATAAGAAGATGTTCGAGGAGGTCAACAGAGTCAAAAAACTGGCCCTTGAACTTGACAAGAAAAGGGTTGAAGGGAAAGTCTCTGCAGGTAAAGCCTTCGAAATCATGGTAACGCTAAGCGATCTGAAAGGTGATATAGCTGTCTTTGAAAGGCTTCTTGGGGAGGTGAAAGAGGAAAATGTGGATTGCTCCACCAGAGTGGCATTATTAGGTGTGCCCCCCATCTACCCTGATTTTCATGAGGTTCTGGCATCCTTTGGCCTTCATGTGGTCTACGACGAACTACCTTTCGAGTTCGCCAGGCTCTCAGGCAAGAATATGGAAGAGCTTGCAAGAAATTACTGCAACTACACCTTTGCCAGAACTCTGGGGTTCAGGTTGGAGTTCTTGGAGAAAGAACTGGCAAGGCGACAGGTCCATGGGATTATTCATTACACGCAGTACGCATGCCATCATCTTTTAGAGGACGATATCCTAAGGGAGAGATTGGACCGCCCCTTCCTCACCATTCAGGGGGATTTACCTGGAAGAACACCCGAGCAGGTCAAGTTAAGGCTGGAAGCCTTCTCCGAGATGCTGGGAAGGCTGTAGAGATCAATATCACGTTAAAGATAGATTTTAAATCAATGGAAATCTATTTATGAGACAAATGTCCATTATATCTCTTACAAAAGGTGTTCAATTCATGATCATGAACAAGAAATGGGTAGTCATGTTCCCTATTCTTTTACTCGTTCTTATTCAGCTCAATGTGCCAGTAGTTCATGGAGATCCCCAGATACAAGAGGGGGTTTTCGCTCCTTCTGCACTAAGAGAATTAAAAGACCTTTCACCCACAGATGAGATGGAGGTCATAGTTCAGTTTCAGGAGGAGGTAAAGGAGAAGGATCTCGAACTGTTGAATGCCCTTAACCTCGAAGTCCTCTACACCTATCATGTCATTCCGGCGGTGTATATGAGAGGGGGGGTAGGTTCAGTTAAAGAGTTGAGCAGTTATCCACGAGTCCAAAGAATAGACCTCAACTTTGGGATTAAAATCGATATGGAGCTGTCATTATCTGTGATAAACTCCACACGGGCCTGGCATAGGGAAATAAACGGCTCGTCTAAACTGTCCTATATAGATGGGTCAGATGTCACGGCTGTGGTTGTGGACACAGGAATAGATGCAGGACATCCCGATCTAGATTACGGAGAAAAGACCATCATGAACCTTTTTCTGAACAGAGAAGAGGGGTATTCATGGGTCGAGATGGAAAACACGGATTTTGATTACGGTCACGGCACTCATGTTGCCGGTACGGTTGCTGGAAACGGGGATGCATCTGCAGGGGCCAGAAGAGGTGTAGCACCAGGAGCGAATCTGATTGGCCTCACGATTGTTGATCCCACCATGGCCGACTACTTGGTAAGCCTGGAATGGGTATTTGACAATTCCCGTCCAAATGCCAACTCTTACAACATCAGGGTTGCGACAAACAGCTGGCATACCATAGAAGAGGAATACGATCCTGAAGCACCATTGTCCCAGGTGATAATGAGGCTGGCATATGAGAACAATGTCATCACCACATGGTCAGCTGGTAACGAAGGCAGAGACAACATGGAAGGTGAAGAGGTCTCCACAAGCTATGAAGGCAATACACCTGTTGCCATAATGGTCGCAGCCTATGAAAGAGACGGAAGTGCTGTGACGGATTTCAGTTCCAAGGGAAAACTCGGTTGGAACCATACCTATCCTGATATCGGAGCACCAGGAAGAAGCATATGGAGCGCACACGCCAGAAGGACCGCGATAAGTGCAGGCTCCAAGATGGGAGGGAATCCCAATCCTTATTACCTGGCCATAAGCGGCACTTCCATGTCCACTCCTCATGTTGCAGGATTGGTGGCGCTGCTGTTTCAGGCCGCTCCCTCACTGAAGATCAGTGAGAGGCACGAGGACTACAGCGGTGATGACGAAAGCTGGTGGGAGAACCCAGAGACGAGGATACATGAAGTTGAATGGATAATCGAAGCCACAGCCACATATCTTGATCCGACTGAGGAGCACGGCGTTCCTGTGCAGGACAACACAACAGGAATGGATGGAAGGCCGCAGGATTACTGCCAGGGCTACGGTATCGTCGATGTGGAAAAGGCCATTGGTGTGGCCTTAACATTGGAAAGGCTAAGAAAGATGTATAGAGATAAGGATATCACGGTGGCAGATGCTCTGAGAAGCTACGAGGACATGATGCTCGAGGTCAATGTAACGGAGTCCACCAATATCCTCAAGGTTCAATGGGAGGGCGAGTACAGCAGGTACAACGACCAATTTGGAAGGTCTCTAACAACGGTGAATCAAACAAAGAATGTGTTCGTGCCGGAGGGTGTTGAGAAGGTTATTATCGATTTGGCCTATGATCCTGTGGACGCTTCCGAGCTCTCAACAGGGGATCTTTCCTTCACCATAGATTACGACAACGATGGTAATGTTGATTTCTCTGGTGGCTTGGACCCGGTATTGGCAGGCAACAGGCATGAGGAGATCGAAGTGGATCCCTCGAACACGAATTCACTCTGGGCGTTCGGAATAGTTGGTCAAGGCTTCAAGATCCAGAATCCAAGGAATGATAACAGCTATGTGGAACTGAGAATAGAGTATTCCATGTCCGTACAACTCGTTCTTGGGGATTCAATTGAAGACGGGCAATTCATAGATTTTAGAGAGGACTCCTCCATGATCGCACCCCTAAGGTTTGGAACTCCTGTTTTAGGGTCTGAGGGTCATGAAGTCGCGATGACGGTTACCTACTATGACCTGGAGGCTGTGGAATACAAGGAGATAGAAAAGGAAGTGCAAAAAAGGGAGGACGGTGCACCCTGGCTCCTGTTCATTCCCATAGTCTTGGTCATGTGCGCAATTGGCTACGTTTCAATGAGGAAG
>JAZGAR010000028.1:0-10289 GCA_036475875.1 Thermoplasmata archaeon | reverse complement strand
CCTATTCTGCGCATTCTTTCTGCGAACATCATTTCACCTGGGAAGGGCTGTGATGATGGTCATAAGGTTAGATAGTTATTTCGGTTTTTGAGGGGTTTATATTCAAAATATCTCCTCATGACAGGATTTCATTGGGAATTAGGTCATTTGGAATTTTTCTACAAAAGGGGGTTAAAAATAAATGTTCTCCTTTATCTCTAAGAATGAAAAATTGGCTACATAAAAACAGTCCAAGTGCAATCTCCTGTAACAAATATCCAATAACCTCCTCCTGTAGTCATCCAATCCAGGTCGTTCAAATGACTCGGCTTTGTGGTGCTGTTATGCTTCCAGTAGTCACCGGTTGCATCGGTCGAATCGTAGAACTGAACGTTCTTCCAACTCACCCCGCTCAATGCTTGATCAAGATAACTGCTTCTATAAGAGGGATAGCCCACAAGATTCCAGCCGGTAAAAAGATTTATTACTGTGGAGTTTGGCACTCTGCCCGCGGTAATAAGATGATCTGAAGCATTGAGATACAGCCAAAAGCCCATGGTGTTGTTTATCTCTGTCAGATCACCAATCTTTGTATCTTTCCAGTGATCAAGACCATCGGAAGCGTCGTAGTATTGTGCAATCTCACAGGTATCGTTTACTGTTTGAAGAACATCATCAGGCCTGGTTTTAGAAAGAACTAAGGGAGTGGATAACATGTTCCATCCTTTGTTCAAGGAGATGACATGTTTGCCTGCCTTCACCATGTTCGTATCATTGTATAGTTGCTTATTCACCGCCCTGACTAGGTAGTAATAGTTGTTCGTATCTCCCTCTCCAGCCCCGAAATCGGTCCAAGAGGTCTTCGAGGTCAGGGCAAATGGGTATGTGAAGTCAAAACCGTTTATGGTATTGCTCCTGTATATGTTATAATGCATCACGTCACTTGAGACAGAAGGAGTCCAGTTCAGCACGATGTCACTTCCACTCACCATAGCTTCCAAGTTTGTAGGCGGTAGAGGTTTTTCTTCATACGGACTCAGATCAAAGTATATTGGGTTGGAGAACGAGATGTTTGTCTCCCCCTTGAATAAATTACCATTGAATGTCCTTATCTCCGCTCTAAAATAGGCATCCGCACTGACTGGAAGAATGCAGATTGATACAGAGAAGGGACCTGGAGGAACGGCCTGAGTGTAAATCACCACCCCATTGCTAATGACCTGGACTTCAGAGCTCTCGATTGCATTGCCATTAATCTCGATATTCAAAGATTTTGCAGTATCCGAATATATAGTGTCTCCCATGATGTAGCCATCTATCGTGAAGTTCATTGTTGGTCCGTCTGTAACATAAACCCTTCCATGCCTAACCGCCTCAATTATTCCCCGAACAGAGAACTCCTTTGCGTAAATATAGTTTCGAGGATAACCAATGGCTCCTCTCATGTTGAATAGATCTCCGTAATCAGGTGTGTTGGCTGCGTTCTTGCAATCGCTCTCCCCCAAGGCAGTTTTTCTGAAGCCATTGTTCAAATACTCGTCCCACTTTACCAGGGCGTCATAGTCCATGGCTGTAATTGAATTATTATTGAAGCCAGCATAGCCATGATAGATGCTCATGGCATCGAAATCATCATAGACTCCAAAATAAGTGTAGTTGTCGTCTTTTTCAGGTGCAAATGGATGTGGTATGTAAGCAAGTCCTCCTTGTTCATGGATTTCATCTATTACATCACCAACTGTGTAATTGGCATCTGTTTGTCCACTCACTAACGAATCGATGCCCCATGCAATTATTTCATTGGTATACTCCCCTCCTTCTATTATCCTAACTTCCTCACCTAAACCTGTGATGAAAGTTGAATTTGTCTCCTCAGTACAATTATTCTTTGCCGCGACGGTATCGTAATCCGTAATAAAAATCCAATCCAAGCCACGCTCCTGAGCCTTTTGCGCCATCTCAGCCACTGTGCTCGGTCTGCCCGAATAATTGGAGTGCATGTGTCCGTCGCCCACTATCTCGATATAATCTCCATAACTACCCAGCCCTATCGGTCCACCTTCCCCCCCAACTTCACTGATATCCGAATTTCCCGCCTCGGAAGGAAAAACCAAAAGAATACTGATTGCGAGCAATACGAAGAATACTTTGTTCATTCTTATCTCCTGTCTCCCCGAGTTATTATTAATCTAACTTTTTACATGTAATCCCTCATATATATAGTTCTCGCAATTGTATAGTGCAAGACACATAAGTTAATTGAAAAACTACGTCTTCCACGATAATCACTTTTCTCCATCTGGTTTCACAAGGTGCCTGATCCTCACAGCCTCGCCCCTGTCGCTCTCATCCATCTCCTCTGGGCTCATCGTAGCTACTCCAACCCCCACCAACTCGTCCTTTCTCAATACAACCACATCGTCCCCGATTCTGATATCTCTATCTGCATCTGCAACCCCCACAGCAAAAATGTTTCCTTTCGGCTTAAAATCGTCTATTTTCACCCTGTATGCGTTCTGCTCGGCCAGTATCTTGCCTCCCTCAAGAGTAAGAGATATCATGCCTCTTTCTCCAACCAACATGCCTATTTGTTTTCCATCCCTAAAGATCCTAAGATTGGGGTATCTTCCTTTAATTATCGCATCTCTAATCAAGGCCTCACCTGCATTCCCGAACTGGAACCTGGCAAAACTCGTCATGTTCTCTCTAAGTTCTGTCTGCCTATTCACCTTTTCATAAGGTTTCACTTTCTCCGTAAGAACATCTTTCAGTCTTTGGAGGGAAGAAGAGGATGTGGGTCTGTCGTCGCATGTGTTTGTAAATCCATCCAAAAAATCATGAACGAACCCATAATCAGGAGGAAGATGAACCACAATTGCCTCGTAATCATTCGTCTTTAAAAACTCCGAAATACCCTCCCCGATCATGGAAATTTCGTCCCTGCTCCAGGTTCTTGAGACTGGAATGTCGTACTGTTGAGCAGGATAGAAGAGTTCTACTTCCCTTGGTACAACTCCCAAAGGGGAGGTTATTATAACCTCATGCACCACCGACCTGTTCCCGCATTCAGAAATTGCCCTTCTAAAAGCCTTATGAGTTCTGGAAAATGAATAAGGCTTCTTGGCTGAACAGGGTAGAAAAAGCAGAACTTTTTTGTGAGGAGGTTTTTTGTACCTCTCCTTCACCCTCTCTCTGAAGCGCACGATCTCGGGCCTGAAAAGTGAGTCATTCGAGGCTGCAATCAACTCTCCACCAGTAACAGGAAAATACCTCTCCTGATAAGAATAATAACCCGTATCCAATGTCCGCAACACGGAGACCATCCAAGGCTCTGATCTTATCCTTTGCTCCACAAGTTCTCTGAGTTTCCCATTTTGGATTGCATTTCTAACCACCTTAAGCTCTGAAAGAGATGCATAATAGTTATGAACAAGAAGGGAATCATAATCACTTTTTTTATCGAGGCATGAAGGGCAGTAGCAGAAACCCTCGTCAATTTCCTCATTGTTGATCTTGCCATGGGCAGTGAGAAAATATCCCAACTTGGCATTCAAGATCAGAGAAACAGAATCAAACAGGTCGATACCAATGTGGACGAGCAACGCAATATGGTTCGGACTTCCAAGACCCGGTGTGTATATCAACTTCTGGTGCCCTATTGCCTTTCTCAGGTTCACTATGGTTTGAATGAAGGCATTTGGTTTTTTAACGAGCTGCAACGCATTTGCAAGCACAAAAACCTCAGCCTCGATGCCTTCAACTGCCTTGGCAACAGCCTCACCCTTCCCTGTGACGACAAATATCTTGCTTGCAAACTTCTCTTTATTTACTTCGGCAGCAAATTCGTTCAACTCCACTTGGCTGGGAGGGTAAATCAGGTGGGGGGAAACCGTGTAATCTGTAAGGTCCTTTTCTGAATTCGAAAAAAGACCTTCAGACCCTATTATGAAGGGCTTATCTCCGGCTAATTTCTTATTGGAGAGGAGAATCTCAGCCTCCTCAGGTGCTCTGATTCTATCCTCTGCTATGAACAGGATATTTGGTGTAGTAACCTCTTTATCTTGCTCCTCCAGGAGCCATTTACCGATCCTGGTCAAGCCGTTTCTCTCGAGAACCTCGAACATCGTTACCCCTATCTACAGTTGAAGAATGTCATATCAGCATAATATTTTATTGGTTAATTAATCAAATAGAGAATTCGTTCTGCAAATCCGCTATATTCCAAAATACAACCTCGATCTCGCTCTTGAATGGTTCATCCATCTTGTCAGCATGTTTATTCTCCAAATATCGGATGGCACGCTTATGAATTCCAGGCGTTGTTTCTAATGTATAAGAATGCTTTCTTTCTTCCAATAATCTCAGCTTTTCTCTTATCGTGAACATCTCTTCGAAGGCTTCGATTTTGACCTCTCTTTTTGGGGGTATCCTCTTTTTGATATCCCGCTCAGTTATACCCGGCAGTTTTAGTGAAAAGCCAGATCTAGATAATGCCTCCCTGTATTCTTCTATCACTTCAAAATCGGATTTCGTGTAAAGCACCGAGAGTAATTCCCCTTTTCC
Source organism: Thermoplasmata archaeon (assembly GCA_036475875.1). GTDB lineage: Archaea > Thermoplasmatota > Thermoplasmata. Next base: position 5,747 of record JAZGAR010000028.1, on the reverse strand, counting down.
AACCCTCTTTATCTCGCTTAGGGCTTTATTACAGTTCTCTATCAGATGCAAAACATGCACGCTGATTATGGAATCAAAGGAAGAATCTTTGAAAGGGAGGGAGCATGCATCGCCCATTATGAGACGGTCAAGCCCCTTTAATTGCGCCTTATTGAGCATAGGTCGAGAGATATCGATACCAACAACCTCTACCCCTTTTCTTTGTAATGGCTCGGCAAATCTTCCGGTGCCTATGCCGATCTCAAGGACTTTCCTGCAATCCTTTAACACATCGGTCATTACTTCTATTACCTCTTTCATGGTTTGTTTTGGCAGACCTCTTGTTTCATCATAGATGTCTGCTATGGTGTCGAAGAAGGAACTCATCCAAACCCATTACCCGGTAACTGCTTATATTTTTATTTGTTAGGCTTAATCTGCATTCATTTTCAGGCTCATTTAAGGAGAAGGTTTCTTGCAAGGGGGGTGTTTCTAGCTCCTTTTGAACAGATACGAACTCAAGAGTAGGTTGAGCAGGCAAAAAATCGACAGAACACCGAGATCCAAAAGGATCGGAAAATGTGCAACAGATGATCCTTGAATCGCATACCTCAGACCATCGATACCGTAGGTCAAGGGGTCAATATATGTCAATATCTTCAACCAATCCGGCAATGTATCTATAGGATACAACGCCCCGGAAAGAAAGAACATGGGCATAACAAGAAAGGACATCATCATCTGGAAACCTTCCATGCTTTCGATCTTCGATGCCAATGCGATTCCTAAACTCACGAATGAAAGACCGATGAGAAACATGAAAACCATGGTGATGACAAGACCTATGCCGAAACCGAACTCTGAGGTGAAGTTTACTCCCATGAGAATGGCAAAAAAGAACATGATCATACCCTGGATCATAGCGGTTGTTGTTCCTCCGAATGCCTTACCCAAAACTATCGATATCCGAGAAACAGGCGCCACCAATATTTCTTTTAAAAACCCAAATTCTCTGTCATAGATTATCGAAATCCCCGAGAAGATCGATGTGAACAGAATCGTCATTCCGATGATACCTGGTGCAATGTATTGGACATAGTTCATTCCGGAAGGTAGAAGAGGGGAATCCTTGACCATACCGCCTATTGCATTGCCAAGCAAGGCCAACCATATGATCGGCATGGCAAGTGAGGTGATGATTCGAGATTTTGAACGAATGTAATGTATCATCTCTCTCAGCCAGATGGTGTAAATATCTCCGATCAATGCCTGAACCCCCTCCTATGTCCCATCCTTCGCTTTAATTGACCCTTCTTTCCTTCTGCTTCGTCTCTCAATCGCCTCCCCGTGAATTTGATGAAAACATCCTCTAAAGTTGGTTCATGCAATGATACTGATTTGACGTCTATACCATGTTCACGAGCCACATTCATGGCCCTTGGAATTACCCTCTCTCCTTTTGATGTTGTGAGCCTTATCGCATCCTTCACAAAATCAACGCCGGTCACATTTTCGATCTTCAAAAGGTCTTCTTCGAGTTTTTCATCCTTGGAGGTTGTTGCCAATGTAATTACATCCCCGCCCAAAGATTCCTTAAGGGTTGATGGACTCCCCAATGCAACGATTTTACCCTGATCCATTATCGCAATTCTATCACAGAGGTAATCGGCCTCGTCCATATAATGGGTTGTTAAGAGCATGGTGATACCCTCATTTTCATTCAGTTTTTCGATGTACTCCCAGATATGCCTCCTTGTTTGCGGATCGAGACCCAGTGTGGGTTCATCAAGAAAAAGCACCTTGGGATGATGTAATAATCCACGAGCAATTTCTAAACGGCGACGCATCCCGCCTGAGTAGGTCTTTACCAGATCATCTGCTCTGTCATTCAGTTCCATCAAATCGAGCAATTCCCTCATCCGTTCGTTCATCACCTTTTTGGGAACTTTATAAAGCCTCCCGTGGAACTGGAGGTTTTCTCTACCGGTGAGATTGTCATCCAAACTCGGATCCTGAAAAACTATCCCGATGGACTTACGAACATCGTCCTGTTTCTTGATTATATCGTGGTTCCATACACTGGCCGTGCCAGAGGTGGGCCTCAATATGGTGCACAACATGGAGATCATGGTGGTTTTGCCAGCCCCATTCGGACCAAGAAGACCAAACAGTTCGCCTCCCTGAATGTCAAGATTAACCTGATCAACTGCTATCAAACCATCAAATTTTTTTGTTAAATCCGTTATTTTTACGGCAATCATACCTCTTACTCCCATTTCACTCATCATATTTTTTTCTATTGCCATTCTTCTATGGCTCTCGCTCAATACTTGGATACTTAATAATTTTTCTCAGGATATATTAAAATTATAGTGGAGGACTAACTATTTGACGCTTTAACTCTGTCCTCCACTGCTAGTGGAAGACGCACAGTGTGTAGTCAAAGACGAAACGTTTTATACTTTTGGTTGAGTCTTTGATTGTATGTGGCGGACGAAATTATTAGTTTGGAGAGCTACGTCCGCCACTATAATCAGAAATTTACGTCTTCCACTATACATCATCATCCCAAGAATAACCATGGTAAAATATATAGGCAAACATTCTATTCAAGCCCACATAACCGGGGCCGTGGGGTAGCTTGGCCAATCCTTCGGGCTTTGGGAGCCTGGAACTCCAGTTCAAATCTGGGCGGCCCCACTCTGTTTTATCATTGATTTATTCGTGGGTCCCCCGTGGCCCAATTTTACTTTATTTTTGTTCTGATACATTGGACCACTACGCCTTTCAGTTATAATTAAAGTCGCTCGTATCTTAAGCTGAAAGGCTGGGCGGCCCCATCATTAAAATAATTATGCCTAAAGCCTCAGGACTGGGCGGGTCCGTTTTTATATCATGATGGATAATTGAATATAAATAAAGCCCAGCTTTAGAGAGCCAGATTTTTATCAAATTTGATATTTATGACGCAAGTGCTTTCCTAAAATATATTGATTATTACTTCCCCCCCTACGCACCTCCAACGCCTTTATACCGAGGTATGCCATTTCGTATATAACACGATTCTCAGTGGCTGTAGGGGGGCCACAAAATTTTTTAATCACTTCTAGGCTAAAATGGTTCTTTTGGGTCCGTAAAGCGAGGGACTTTAACGGGAGCGAAAAGCAGAAATTTTTCATTCCTGAACCAATCTCGCCACACTCACGACCTTGTCTCCTTCCTTCATTCGCATTACTCTGACGCCCTGGGTTGCCCTTCCCATTTCCCTGATACCCCTAACAGGTATCCTGATGACCATACCATTTTGACTGGTCACTATCAACTCATCATCGCTCGAGACCTCTTTTACCCCCACAACCTTACCGTTCCTCTCTGATGTCCTGATATTTATCACACCATGCGCCCCTCTTTTGGTCTTTCTGTAGGCAGAAACACGGGAACGTTTGCCATATCCGTTCTCAGTTATTGAAAGTATTACAGAATCCTCCTCCACCACACTCATGCCCACCACCTCATCCTCACTTCTCAGCCTAATTCCGATAACGCCACTGGCAATTCTACCCATAGATCGAACCTCATTTTCTTGGAATCTTACTGCTTGGCCGTTCTTAGTTGCTATTATTATTTCCTTTTTTCCGTTGGTAAGCTTGGTTTCCACAAGTTCGTCACCTTCTCGGAGATTTATGGCTCTTATGCCAGTAACCCTTGGATGGCTGTAGGCCTTGAGAACTGTCTTTTTAATCTTTCCCTTCTTGGTGACGAATGTGAGATACTGAAACTCGGTAAACTCTTCGATTGGGATGGTAGCCTTTATCACCTCTCCCTTCTCCAACCTAGGAAGGAGATTTATTATGGCCTTGCCCTTTGCATACGTCCCCCCCTGCGGAATTTTATATGTCTTCAACCAGTAAACCTTGCCTCTATTGCTGAAGAACAGGATGTAATTGTGGGTGGAAGTGACGAAAAGATCAACAACGTAATCCTCCTCTTTGGTTTGCATGCCTATCCGACCGACACCGCCTCTCTTCTGCGTTGTGTAGGTGTCCAAGGGCAGCCTTTTGATATAGCCGGTATCGGTTATCGTCACCACCATCTCTTCTTCTGGAATCAGCTCCTCTATATCGAAATCATCTGCAGCCTCTAAATCGATCTGTGTGCGTCTATCATCACCGTATTTATCCCGAAGCTCCGTAAGCTCTGCCTTTATGATGTCGGCTATTTCGGTCTCGCTTGCCAAGATCTCCTTGAAGCGGGCTATCTGCTTCTTTAGCCCTTCGTTTTCGTCCTTTATGCTCTGCCTCTCCATGCCCGTGAGCTTTTGAAGTCTCATTTCCAAAATCGCTTTTGTCTGCTCGAAAGTGATGAGGAACTTCGATGTCAGAGATTCACGGGCATCATCCAATGATTTCGATTTTCTTATGATTCTGATGACCTCATCGATATTGTCCAAAGCGACGATCAAACCCTCGAGAATGTGCGCTCTCTTCTCAGCGCGGTTTAGTTCGAACTCCGTTCTTCTTTTTACAACCTCTTTTCTATGATTTATGTAGTGAAGTATTAACTCAGGCAGGCTCAGAATCTTTGGCTGGTTGTTCACCAACGCCAGGTTGATGATTCCGAATGTGGTCTGAATCTGGGTATGTTTGTAAAGCTGTTTTAGAATTATGTCGGGGATGGTGTCCCTTCTCAGTTCAATTACGATACGCATGCCCGTCCTGTCGGATTCGTCCCTCAAATCGGTTATGCCCTCCACCTTTTTCTCCTTGACGAGGTTAGCTATTGCCTCTATCAGTTTGGATTTGTTTACCTGATAAGGTATCTCGGTCACTATAATACGCTGTCTGTCCTTTTTACCCTCTTCTATCGTTGTCTTGGCTCTGACCCTGACCAATCCTCTTCCAAGGGTATAAGCCGAAATCACACCATTCATTCCGCATATAATACCTCCTGTGGGAAAATCAGGGGCCTTGATGATCTTCATTATTTCGTTAACATCGGTATCCGGATTGTCTACCATCAGGATGATACCATCAACGATCTCTCTGAGGTTGTGAGGGGGCATATTGGTTGACATGCCAACAGCTATTCCTGACGAGCCGTTGATGAGAAGGTTCGGTAGTTTGGATGGGAGCACCACAGGTTCCTTCAAGGAATCATCGTAGTTGGGAACGAAATCAACGGTCTTCTTATCGATATCCGCGAGCATCTCCTCGGCCATCTTGTCTAACCTTGATTCGGTGTATCTCATGGCTGCTGCTGAGTCCCCATCCACAGAACCGAAATTTCCTTGTCCATCGATGAGCATGTATCTGAGAGAGAAATCCTGGGCCATCCTGACCATGGCGTCGTAGACCGCAACATCTCCATGAGGATGGTACTTTCCCAGGACATCTCCAACCACCCGAGCGGACTTCTTATAGGCCTTGGTGGAGGTGATTCCAGATTCGTGCATTGCATAAAGGATGCGGCGATGAACCGGTTTTAGGCCGTCTCTCACATCGGGAAGAGCCCTGCCCACAATAACGCTCATGGCGTAATCTAGGTAGGAGGTTTTCATCTCGTCCTCAATGGAACGGTAAATCACCCTTTTCTCTTCCTCTACCACTTCTTCTACCACATCATCAGGCATGATACCACGTCCTTCAATCGTCCCCGTTATCTCTTTAGACTTTCTTCCACGATTTTTATCTCTTCTTCAGTTAAACTGAATAGCTCATAGACTTTCTGATCTATGGTTTTGTCTGTCTCCGCAATCTCTTTTTCAATTT